>JAFQUG010000015.1 GCA_017408625.1 Clostridia bacterium
GCGCCGCGAAGGATCTTGGGGCGGGGGTATATTGTGATTTCTTAACTTAATGACATTGCCGCTCCCTTGGGGTGTTTTTTACATGTTATAAGCTTGCTACGCAAGCGTGATGAGAGTGCTGCGCACTCGTTATGATTGGCTGCGCCAAGTGATGATATGATCGCCTTTGTCACTTTCACTGCGCGAAGCGCATCATAACTTGCCGCAAGGCAACCATCACTCATCTCTCGCCGCAGGCGATCATAACTGCGCACGCGCAAATGCGCGTGCGCTACTTGCGCCACGCTACAGGGTGCGGCATGCTGCCTTGCGGCGGAACGCCGTCGATCAAGATCCCGCCTTCCAAGAGCAGTCCGCGGCGCACGGCGCGTGCGCCGAAGCGCCGGCGCAAGGAGTCCAGCACGCCGCCCAAGGATTCCAGCTCGGCATGGCGGCAGGTCTCCCCTTGCCCGTCAAACATGCAAAGCTGCCGCTCGCCGTTGGGGGTCAGATTGCACGCGGCCACGCCGATGCTGCGCAGCGGCTTTCCGTCGTGACAGGTATCGTAAAGTGTCATGGCCTCGCGCCAAAGGTCGTTTTCCAGACAAGTGGCCGCCGTGCCCTTTTGCCGCTGCTTCCAGGAAAGATCGGTGGTGCGCAGCGACAGCTTGACCGTGGTGCAGCGCAGATCCGCCTCACGCAGCCGCGTGGCCACGCTCTGACAAAGCTGCGCCAGCACGATCTCGGCATCCCGCCTCGTGACCATATCCACGGGCGGTGTGGTGCTGTTGCCGATGCTCTTGATGGGATACTCCTGCCCGTCGTGCAGCACGGGCGAGCCGTCCATGCCGTTGGCAAAATTCCAGGCCATCAGGCCGCTTTTTCCAAGCGTCCTTTCCAAAAGATCGGGCTCTGCACGCGCCAGATCCCCCACCGTGCGGATCTGCATATACCACAGCTTTTGCGCGGTGGAGCGTCCCACAAAGATCAGATCCCCCACCGGCAAGGGCCAGAGCAGCTCGCAGAAATTCTCGCGCGTGATCAGCGTGACCGCGTCCGGCTTTTTGTAGTCGCTGCCCATTTTGGCAAAGATCTTGTTAAACGACACCCCCACCGAAACGGTCACGCCAAGCTCGGCCTTGATACGGCAGCGGATCTCGTGCGCGATCACCTCGCCGTACCCCTCTCCCCACAGCCTGCCGTTGCCCGTCACGTCCAGCCAGCATTCGTCAATCCCAAAGCTCTCCACGCGGTCGGTATATTGCGCGTAAATGGCGCGCGCCTTGTCCGAGATCTGCTGATACCTATCCATATGCGGCGGCAGCAGCACGATGCGGGGGCATTTGCGTCGCGCCTCGGCAATGCTCTCGCCCGTTTGCACGCCGTAGGCCTTGGCCACTTGGTTTTTGGCCAGAATGATGCCGTGCCGCGCCTCTACGTCCCCCGCCACCGCGACCGGCTGCGACCACAGCTCGGGACGGTCGGCGCATTCCACCGATGCAAAAAAGTTATTCATATCCACGTGCAATATCACGCGATCCATGTATTTCGCCTCCAATATAGAACATTTGTTCTGCACACATATTATAGCAGAACATTTGTTCTATGTCAAGAGGAATTTTTATCAAAAATGAATTGACAGAAAAACGGGAATGCTCTATAATGAAGTTATCACGACCAAGGAGGTGCGCTTATGTGCGGCAGATATATGGTTTTTGACGATGCGGAAATCCCCGAGCTTCAGGTGCTTTTACGCCATGCAAGAAGCACGGGACTGCCCTTTGCCACGGGCGAGGTATTCCCCTCCGATCCCGCCATGGTGGTCGTGCAGCAGGACGGTGCCCCCTTGGTCACGGTCATGAAATGGGGATATACCGGCTCTTCGCGTCTCTTGATCAACGCACGTGCCGAGACTGCGGCCGAAAAACCCACCTTTGCCACCGACCTTGCGCTGCGCCGCTGCGTGATTCCCACAACGGGATTTTTCGAGTGGTCACATCACGGCGAGAAGCAAAAATATCTGTTCTCACTCGACTCCTCTCCCCTCTTGTATCTGGGAGGCATCTGGCGACCGAGCCCCGAGGGCGGACAGTTCACCATTCTGACCACAGCCGCCAACGATTCCATGCGTCCCTATCACCACCGCATGCCCGTGCTGCTCTCCCCTGCGGACGTCCGCCCCTACCTTGCAGAGGTGCAATTTGCACAAAATCTGCTGCTCCAAACACCCGTGCCCCTGCACTGCGAGAGCGCGCGTTAAGGGCGGCCGCCCCACCCGCTCCCCTTTTTCGGCCAAATACTGCATCTTGTATGGGATTGTGCCGATTTATACAGTATTTTGCGATTTTCGGCGTTTTTTATTTGAAAAATCTTGCGTAAAATCATGTTTTTTTATTGACAAGCCGTCCTTGCGTATGATATAATGTTAGCATGAATGAAAATCGGGAAATATCCCAAGACAAAAGAACAAATTACGGAGGTAAAAAACTACGATGAAAAAGCTTCTCATCATCGCACTCGCACTCATGCTTGCGCTTTCTCTTTGCGCTTGCAACAATGACAGCAACACCGAAGACACCACAGGTGGCGACGGCGTGATTGATCTCAACAACCCCAACGGTACCGGTGACGGCACCACCAACGACGACCCCGCAGGCTCCCAAGAAGAGACCACCAACGACCTGTCCGTTCCTTCCGAAGAAACCTTTACCGATCTCGAGCAGACCGTTTTCATCGTAACCGATTACGCAAGCATCCGTTCCGATACATACGTCAGCGATTCCACCCTGGTTGCTTACACCTCCAAGGGCGCTGAATTCAAGAGCACCGCTTACAGCGAGAACTGGTACAAGATCGAATACGAGACCGAGGTTGAGGTCACCGCTGCTGAGGGCGAAGAGCCCACCACCGAGACCCAGACCCTGACCTGCTATCTGCACAAGTCCGTTGTTTGCATCAAGGACCTGACCGCTGTTGATCTGGAAGAGCCCATCACCGTTTACGTCATCGCGTACGCTCTGTACGTCAGATCCTACTACGATTTCGGCGTTGAAGGCAACCTGATGTGCACGCTCGAGCAGGGCGACGAGGTCACCGCTGTTGCCAAGGGTAACGGCTGGTACAAGATCCAGCTCTCCGACGATGCTGACGGTAATCCCGTATTCGGCTACATCTCCTCCAACGAAAAGTACGTTTCCACTACCAAGCCCGAGGAAACCACCGCTGCCGACGAAGAGACCACCGCTGCTGACGAGGAAACCACTGCTGCTGATGAAGAGACCACCGCTGCAGAGGAAGCAACCACCGAGGCTGCTGAATAATTGAACGCAAAAAATCAAGAACGGATGCAGATGCATCCGTTCTTTTTTGCTTTGTTTTTGATTTTATTCTTTTTCTATCGGCATCTCAAACCAGAAGGTCGAGCCCTTGCCCAGCTCACTCTCTACCCCGTACTTCGCGCCGTGACGCTCCAGCACGGTCTTGACGATCGAAAGGCCGAGTCCCGTTCCGACCACCGCACGCTTGTGCACGCGGTCCACCTTATAGTATCTGTCCCAGATCAGCGGGATCTGATCGGGTGCAATACCCACGCCGTGGTCAATGACCGATACGCGAACCACGTCGTCGCGGCACTCCTGATGCACGATGACGGTTTTGTCCTCGCCCGCATAGTTGATGCCGTTATTGATCAGATTGTACAGCACGCGCAAAATCATGGATCTGTCCGCATGGATGTGCACGTGGCGATCATATTCAAACAGTACGGTATAACCGTCCAGTCCGCGCAGCTTGTCGTAACGCTCCACGCTGCTCTGCAGCTGCTCGGTCAGATCAAACGGCTCACAATTCAGCTCTGCGGCATCCGCCTGCAGTCGTGAAATGTCCAGAAGCGCGTTTACCAGCTCGGAAAGTCGCTCGGTTTCATCAATGATCGTCTGCATATTCTCGGGGGTATTCTCTCCCGGAATGTCACGCATGATCTCGCCGTATCCCTTGATCATGGTCAGCGGTGTACGCAGGTCGTGCGACACGTTTGCGATCAATTCCTTTTGCAGGCGGTCATTTTGCGAGAGCTCCTTGGATGCGTAGTTCAGCGTCTCTGCAAGCTCACGCGTTTCGCGATACCCTTCTCCCTCGAAATGCACGTCGTAATTGCCCTTGGCCAGCTGCTTGGCGGTCTGATTCATGCGCACAATGGGCGAGATGATGCTTCGCGCAAATACCATTGCCATCAACAGCGCAAGACCGACTAAGATCATGGCGATCCAAACAAACTGTACGCGCAACGTAGCGGCTGTGGCACTCAAGGGAGTCAGTGCGGAATTGAGCATAATGACGTATGGGGTCTGCTCTTCTCCCGCGTAGCATACGTCCACGCTGATCATACTCAGTCGCTCGGTAAAGATACGGTTTCCCACGTTATGAGGCGTATCGCCCGCCTCCATTTCAAACTCGGGATATCTGTCCGTGCGTGAAAAAACGGTTTGCAGATGCCCATCATGCTTCAAGGTCTTATCATAAAGTGACAGAACCTTATGATCCGACATACTGTGCAAAAAGCAAACGTCGTTGACATCCGCATCCCAGAGCTGCTCCATCCGTCCATCGGGCAACACTCGGAAGACCCGAATGCAGATCAGATATTCCTCTGCACGCGAGACCACATGCGGGCTTGGTTGGAGATAGCCGAGCGAGATCGACTCTTGAATGGTTTCGGAAATGCGCTCCATTTCGTTCATTTTGGTGTTACGGTAAAATACGTTGAGCAGCATGACCTGAAAGACCCATACCACCAAAAGCATCATGATCAGAAAAACCAGAAAATAAA
>JAFQUG010000159.1 GCA_017408625.1 Clostridia bacterium
CCTTCTTTGCCTGTGCCAGCATCGCCTTGAGGTGGTCGATATGCGAGTGGACGTTGCCGTCCGAGAACAGCCCCAGGAAATGGAGCGTGCTTGCCTTTTGCTTGACGTTGCCGATCAGCGCCGTCCAGGTATCCGAGCTGAACATCTTGCCCGACTCGATGGAATTGGAGACCAGCTTAGCACCCTGGGCAAACACCTGTCCTGCGCCCAGCGCGTTATGTCCTACCTCGGAGTTGCCCATATCGTCATCCGAGGGCAGGCCTACGGCCGTGCCGTGTGCCTTGAGAGAGACGGTGGGATAGCTGCTCATGAGCATATCCAGCGTGGGGGTATAGGCGCCCTTGACCGCATTGGCCAAAGAGTCGGGGGCAATGCCCACTCCGTCCATGACGATGGTCACCACGGGGCCCTTGACACCTGCAAAACTCTTGAGCTTGTTAAGCTTTTTCATAATCATTTCCTTTCCTGCCGCCGTGCGGCCTTGTTTATTTAATCAAATAAAGTTAACACAAAATCCTTACACCGCGCGGCGACCTCGCGTACTTGGCGATACGCCATCCCACGGTAGGAGTTGCGGAGATCGGCCGGAACGCCATAGGCATCCAGCCCCAACTGCTCTGCAATATACAGCGAACGGTATAGATGGTACTGTTGCGTCACGATCACAATACGCTTTGCACCGTAAAGCTCACGCGCTCTCGCCACGCTCTCACGAGTTGAAAGTCCCAGACGATCCATCTCAATGTCTGCCTCGTTCTCACCCATCTGCAGGGCAAGCGTGACCATCGCGCTGATCTCATCGTAATCGGGATGCTGATTATCGCCGCTCATGAGCAGCGTCGCATCCAAACCTGCCTCGTGCAAGCGCACCGCCGTCAGCACGCGATCGTGCAACCGATCCGCCGGCGTTCCGTCCGCCTCAAGCCCCGTGCCAAGCACAAGGAGGTAATCAATCTGTGTCAGCGAAGCGGCCTCATCCAGCGACAGAATACGCTCATCTGTTGCGCAAACGACGATGGCGTTGATCACGATCACACTCACAATACCAACCAAGCATAGCGCGGCAACCGCGCATAGCGCCAGACGCCCGCTTTTATTTTTTGGTAAATGAAGCCTTTTCATAGTGCTTGAATACGCTGCATCGTACCGTTTTTGTTGAGGCATTTCATAGCATTCCCTTTCGCTGTCACACCAGTAGTATTTCAATCAAACAGAACAACTAAAAAGTCCTTGCACCGCGCGGCGATCTCACGCATCTCGCGAAAGACCTGTCCGCGGTAGGAGCGCACGTCCGCACTGACACCATAGGCTTGGATGCCAAGCTCTTGCGCGATATACAGCGCACGGTACAGATGATATTCCTGCGTCACGATGATGATCCTGTCCGCGCCGTAGAGCTCCTTTGCCCGAGCCAGGCTCTCATAGGTAGAAAGCCCCAGGCGGTCGGTCTCGATGACCTCATCGGACACATCCAGAGACACGGCCAGATCGACCATGGCGGCGACCTCGTTATAATCCTCGTTCTGATTGTCCGCGCTCATCAGCAGCATGCCGTCAGCACCCGCCTCCCAAAGGGAGACGGCTGTGACCACGCGGTCGTGCAGCATATCCGAAGGTGTTCCGTCCGCCCTGACACCCGCACCCAGCACCAGAATATAGTCCACGTCCGTCAAGGCTGCGGCCGACTGCTCGTCCAGCACCCGATCGGCCGTGGTGGACACCACCACCGCATTGATGATAGCAACCGTGACTACCAACACAAGGCCAAGCGCCAAAAGGGTGATAAGCACTGCGAGCAGTGCCCTTTTTCGCTTGCTCAGCGCGGACGGGGGTCTGTCCTTCCTTTTTTTCATCCCTTTTGATCCTGGGTGCGGCGGATGATGGCCTGCGTAGCCGCATCCAAATAATCGTTCTGCATCATTTCGATCCAGCCCTTGTCGACCAGCGCCGCCAGCTTGTGATCCATGGGGATGCGAGCCAGCAGATAAAAACCAAACTTCTCTGCCGTCTCCTCAATGTGGCTCTCGCCGAACACGTGGATCTCCTTGCCGCAATCGGGGCACTTGACGTAGCTTAAGTTCTCGACAAGACCCAGCACGGGAATGTCCATCATCTTTGCCATGTTCGCCGCCTTGGCCACGATCATGGAGACCAGCTCCTGCGGGCTGGTAACGATCACGATACCGTCCAAGGGCAAGGACTGGAACACCGTCAGCGGAACGTCACCCGTTCCGGGAGGGCAGTCCACGAACAAATAATCGATATCGTTCCAGATGGTATCGCTCCAGAACTGCTTGACCGTGCCTGCAATGAGCGAGCCGCGCCAAATGACGGGCTTTTCCTCGTCGTCCAGCAAAAGGTTGGCCGACATGATGTCGATTCCCGTAGTGGTGGTCGGGGGGATCATATGGATGCCGTCGCCCTCCACGGGCTTATTCAGGCCAAACGCCTTGGGGATAGAGGGACCTGTGATGTCCGCATCCAGGATGCCGACCTTATAGCCCTCTCTTTGCATATTGACCGCCAGCATAGAGGTTACCAGCGACTTACCGACGCCGCCCTTACCGCTGACGATACCGATAACGTGCTTGACGCTGCTGGCGTCATTCAGGGGCTCGCGCAGCGATTGCGGCTCCTGTCTGGACGAGCAATTGCTTGAGCAGCTCGCGCAATCGTGAGTACATTCCTGTGCCATTTTTTCTCTCCTTATCTATTTGACCACCGCTCGGGTGGTATTTATGTCAAACATTATTATTATACACGAATCGTTTGCTTTTTTCAATACTTTCCAAAAAAGAAAAGCAAAAAAAGAGAAATTGCCGATGCAATTTCTCTTTTGGACTCATTTATTGAAAATCGGAAAGGTGATTCACAAGGGAGAGCATTTCCTCCCTGGAATGCACCTGCCGCGCTTTGGCGATCAAGCGTGCTCTGCCCTGCTCGCTCAAGGCCGCGTACCCTCCCCAAGCGTGCATATTCTGCGCCAGAGCCATCATCAATCCCGTCGGAAAGGGCGCGTCCTGCGGATCCGTCTGCGGTTCATTCTTTGGCATAAGAAACATCCTTTCCCAGCGTCCGGCTGCGTTGCTTCGTTATTAGTATAAGCATCCGCACCCGCAGAAATACTCGAATATTCCTTGTCATTTTTTGTAAAAGGCCTCAGTCCAGCGTCACCGACAG
>JAFQUG010000160.1 GCA_017408625.1 Clostridia bacterium
ACACGAAATTTCGCGTTATGAGCACCTTGGCGGAAAGGCGATTAATCTTGCCCGCATGCTGCACGCTTTGGGTGCAGAGGTCATTTTAATTGCCCCGAATGACCGCGAAGGACGGACAGGCTCTTTGCTGGGAGAATGCGGCTTTGATTGCGAGCTTGTTGACACCGATCTCTCACTGCGTCAGAATGACAAGTACATTGACGCAGACGGATCGACGCGCGAGCAAAACGGCAGCGCGGGAACACTTTCTCCACAGCAATTTCAACAGCTTTTAAACAGAGTTATGCACATTTGTCGTACACGACAAATTTCGCATCTTGCCCTGTGCGGAAGTTTTCCACAGGGTGTGGAAAAGGCTGTTTATAAGTCTTTGATTCATGCAGCAAATGCGCTGAATATTTCTTGTGTGACAGATGCATCGGGTGACCCCCTTTCCCTTGCAATACAAGCAAAACCGCTGCTGATCAAACCGAATTTACAGGAATTTTCTTTGTTTACATCGCAAGATATTTCCATGTTGAAAACTTCCGATCAGCTCGAAAAAGCAATTTTTGAGGCATATTGTGACACAGGTGTGCAAATTCTTTGCTCCATGGACAAAAATGGCTCGATCTATGCGGGACCCGAAGGTATTTTTACGGTCAAGAGCCCTGTGGTCGAGCAAGTCTGTTCCTTTGCGGGCGCGGGAGACACCATGCTTGCAAGCTTTATCTATGCAAGGTTTTTGTGCTGTGCAGATATTGAGGACAGCCTGCGCTTTGCTTCGGCTGCTGCAACCGCAAAGGTGAAATTGCCGGCAAATATATTGCCGCATGATGATCAGATCTATACCGAATGGATCAAAACAGAGATTAGCCGTTCGGCTAAGAAAGGCGGAGCATGAAATATATCAAAAATAAAATATTCCTTGTGTCGCTGACTCTGGCCTTGTGTCTGGTTATCATCTTTTCGGTATTTTACGTCATGGGAATTCAGAATCTTCCCGCATCCATGGTTCAGGCGGCGATGAAGCCCTTTCAGAACATGTTTACGAATCTTTCACAGGCCTTTGACGGATATGCCATCTATTTTTCCAACGTAAAGCAGCTTTATGAGCAAAATAAGGTTCTGCAGGACAGAGTTGAACAGCTGGAAAACCAACTCAACGATGCTCAGCTTGCTATCAATGAAAATAACGCCTTACGCGAATATCTCGGTATCAGAGACAGATACGAATCCTTTCACGCAGTAGGCGCACAGGTCCTTGGCCGCAGCGACGGCACCTACCTGCAGTACATGACACTCAATAAGGGCTCTTCCTCGGGGATTCGCGAGAATATGCCGGTCATTACGCAAAACGGCCTTGTGGGCTACGTTTGTGATGTCAGTGTCAATTCCTGCCGCGTCAGCACCATTCTCCAATACGATACCGGAGTGGGCGTCTACGTGGAGCGCACGGGAGACGTCGGTCTTTCCGACTGTCCCTACTCTATGGGAGAGCAAGGGCTTTTACGAGTCATTTATCTGCCGGAGGATGCCATGCTCCAGATCGGAGACCGCATTGTCACAGGTGACGTTGGTGATATTTACCCCTCCGGTTTGACCGTGGGTCACGTTATTGAGATCATGCCCGACGTTTATAATCGCACGTTGACCGCGACCATCAAGCCCGCTGTGGATTTTGATACGCTGGATCAGGTTTACGTGATCACAGGATTTGCGGAAAAACAAACAGAGAATACGACTGAGGCGGAGGCGGTGGAACCATGAAGCAAAGATTTGCTCTACACGCCATAAGCATTCTTTGCTGCACTGTCTGCTGTCTTTTTGCCTGTGCCGCACAAACCTCATTCTTGCCGCATTTCATTGACGATACTTATTTTGTGTGCGATCTGCTCCTGGCCCTCACGCTTACCGTAGGCATATTGGCAGGACAGGCATACGGAGCATTTTTCGGCATTTTCGCAGGTATTTTAGCGGACAGCACGGGTGGATTCGGCATCAGTCTCCTGCCCCTGTTCTATATGCTTTGCGGCTATTTTGTGGCAGTGTGTGCCGAGCTGATCCCCACCAAAAAATTTCCCGTATATCTTGCTTTTGGCGCGATTTCTGCCATAGGTCGTGCTCTTGTATCCATGATATACGTCATGCTTTCAAGCGGCTCCTTGCCGATTTTGGACGTAGCACGCTACGTCTGCCTGCCTATCATATCAGGCACAATGATCGCATTGCCGATCATTTATCCGATTGGGTTGCTTATCACAATTCCGCTAAGAAAAATCAAACAACATTCGATAGATAAAATAATGTAAGAAGGTACAAAAAAGTGATCAGAAAAGACAAACGAGATCAGGAATATGAAAATATTCTGTTTGACCAACAAAAAATCGTAGACGTCGGTATGGATAAGGAGGTAAAGAAATCCTTTATCGAATATTCCATGTCGGTTATCATTTCGCGCGCTCTGCCCGATGTCAGAGACGGTCTGAAGCCCGGTCAGCGCCGCGTTCTGTATGCAATGTATGAGGATCATGCCACGCACGACAGACCTACGCAGAAGTCTGCTAAGACTGTCGGTAACGTGCTGGGCCGTTATCACCCCCACGGTGACTCCTCGGTTTACGGCACGCTGGTTCGTATGGCTCAGCCCTTCTCGCTGCGCTATCCCTTAATCGAGGGTAGCGGTAACTTTGGTAGCGTGG
>JAFQUG010000161.1 GCA_017408625.1 Clostridia bacterium
AGATCTTTTCACCAATATTCATGTACCCGTAGCCCCTCTCGGTTTGTTGTGCTTTCATTGTATCATACCCGGCAAAATCCGTCAATGACTTGTTTTTCCAGTTGCTAAACCGTGGGTTTAGTCGGAAATATACGGAATGGTTGTAGGGGCGATCAGTGATCGCCCGCAGGCGACCGCAGGTCGCCCCTACGGCAATTTTGGAATATTTGTATGGTTTACGCCTCCGCCAGATCAATGACCTGCGTGCCGTCGATCATGAGATAATGCTTTTTGACACAGCGCAGGGAAGAGATCCAACCGCGCACGATAATGGTTTTGAATCCGTTGGTGTCGTAGCCCCCGGGGCCCATGTTGTTCCATAACCAGGAGGGCGTCGGCCACAGGCAATAGGTGGGATGGATGATCTCATAGACCTCCTTTTCCACGCCGCCCTGACCGTGATGCGCCATCTGCACGTAATCCGCGCGCAAAAGGGCATGATCCACTGTGTTGATCAATTCTTTCCCGCCGTCGGGCTCCAGGTCGCCAAGGAACAGAATGCTCTTGCCGTCTGTCTCAAAGCGGAACACGGTGGTGGAATTGTTGATGTAATCGAACGCGGTGTTATAGGTGCGCAGCACGCGTACAGTCACGTTCCCGTCGTCAAAAGCGTATATGTCACCTGCTTTTACCGTTACGACAGGGGTCTGTCTGTTTGCGATCGCCTCGCGGAACATGCTAAGCCAGACCTCGGTGGAGTTGTGGTTCTGCATTGGCTCCCAGCGTATCAGATATTCGTCGGGCGGGAAATTGTAGTACACCGCATCCACCCGGATATCGGGGTGCTTTTGCAGCATTGCGATAAAGCATGCAAAGTGATCGTTATGAAAATGCGTCAAAAACCAGGCCGTTACGTGGCCGCCAAGGGCTTTGAGATATTCATAGAGGTAGGGCTCTTCGCTGTCAAAGCCGCCGTCCACGACGATCAGCGTGCCATTGGATTCCAAGATGAACGAGGTATTGATGGTATCTGTGACAGATTTGAGGAAATGAAGCTTGGCCATAATACGATCCTTTCTTATTCGGTCTGTGAGGTCAGCGTGACGATGACAAGCTCGGGTCTGTTATTGAATCGCAGCGGAAAAGAGCTTTGCCCGATGCCGCGGCTGACTACCATGCTGGAGTTCTGATAGGTATAAACGCCGCAATCGTATTCGGGCAGCACCCCCTGGCCGGGCGCGTACAGTCCGCCGATCAGCGGCAGGCGCGCCTGACCGCCGTGCGCATGTCCCGAAAAGGTCAGGTCAATCTGCGCCTCGGCATATCGCCAAAAGTATTCGGGGCGGTGCGAGAGCAGAATGGTGTATCCGTCCGTGCCCGCAAGCTCGCGCAGCTGCGCGGATGAGTGCAGCGTGCCCTCAAAGTTCTCGTCGTCCACGCCAAGCAGGGTAATGCTTGCGCCCCCGCGCTCCAGCGTAACTGCCTTGGCACGCAGGATCTCCACGCCTATCTTACGCATCTGTGCTTCAATCTCATAGTATTCCATACGGTTGAGCGCACACTCGTGGTTGCCCGTGACAAAATAGCAGGGCGCGATCTGCACCGCCTTTTCCAAAAACTCCAGTACGATTGGCACGTTTGGCGTTTGCGCATCTATGGTGTCGCCCATCAGCACAATGATGTCGGGCTTTGCATCCTTGAGCATGGCGAGCAGCTTTTGGTTGCCCTCGTCGTATTCCGCGTTGTGCAGGTCTGCCACCTGCGCGATGACAAAGCCGTCAAACTCGCGCGGCAACCGCTCGCTTGCAATCGTGTAATCGGTACGCTGCAGCGCGGTGTTTGCCCACAGTACCCATGCCGCAAACGCTGCCGCAAGCAATATGGCAACGCAGGGCAGGATGATCAGTAATTTTTGCTTTGTGCTCATATATCACAGGTTGTAGTATTTCTCAAATTCCGCAGGATGGGGAATGGCTGCCATGGTGCGGCATTCCTCTCGCTTGGATTTGATAAAGCTGTTGATCAGCTCGATCGGGAATACGCCGCCCTCGGTCAGGTAGTCGTGGTCTGCCTCCAGCGCGTCCAATGCCTCGGGCAGAGAGGTGGGCAGATGATGCAGCTTTGCCTTTTCCTCGTCAGAGAGGTGATAGAGGTTGACGTCGTAGGGCCCCCAGCCGTTTGCGTGCGGGTCGATCTTGTTCTTGACGCCGTCAAGTCCCGCCATCAGAATGGCCGCATAACAGAAATAAGGATTGCAGGTCGC
>JAFQUG010000162.1 GCA_017408625.1 Clostridia bacterium
AGAAGGCTATCCAGAGGAGACTTGGAGCCGCCGCACTTGAGGAAATCAAGATACTGACCAATGTACGCCTCGCCCTCGGTCTCGATGCGGTGCACGATGCTGGAGGCTGCGGAAATGCAGGTGGCGTACTTGTAAACGTAGAAGTTGGTGTAGAAGTGGGGGATTCTCATCCACTCGTTGGCAATTTCCTTGTCGCAGACAACGTCGGGGCCAAAGTACTTGCAAACGATGTCGTAATAGGTCTTGCAAAGCAGATCCTTGGTCAGTGTCGCACCGCCCTCGACCATGGCGTGTACGTCACGCTCAAACTCTGCAAACATGGTCTGTCTGTAAAGCGTGCCCTTGTAGGTCTCCATGATCTGATTGAGAATGGCCAGCTTTTCTTCTTTGCTGTCGCTCTCGCGCAGCTTGCGGTGGCAGAAGAGCAGCTCGTTGACCGTGGATGCCACCTCTGCTACGAAAATGGTGTAGTTGGAGTTCTGGGGCTCGTTGTATTTGCGGGAGAAGTAGGAGTGCATGGAGTGACCTGCCTCGTGCGCAAAGGTAGAGACGTTGTCAAGCGTGCCCACAAAGTTGAGCAGCATGTAAGGCTGGGTGTCATAGCAGCCCGAGCTGTATGCGCCGCCGCGCTTGCCGCGAGAGGGGTAAACGTCAACCCAGTTCTGCTCCTTGACGCCCTTTTCCAGTGTGTCGTGGTACTCGGAGCCAAAGATCTTGACCGTCTCCAGTACCTCCTCGGTTGCTTCCTCAAAGGTGTATTCCTTCTCGCATTCCGAGATCAGAGGCGTGTAGATATCATAAAGGTGCAGCTTGGAAAGACCCAGCGACTTCTTTTTGATCGCGTAGTAATCGAACAGCACGTTCAGATTGTCGTTTACGGTATTGATCAGGTTGTTGTAGATCTCGGGAGTGACCTCGTCACGGAATACCGATGCGGTCAGGCTGTCCGCATAGCCTCTGACGCGTGCCATGGTGGTTCTTTCCTTGACGTATGCGTTGTAAAGCGTTGCAAAGGTGTTGCCGTACTGGGTGTAGGTCTTGTACAGTGTGGTGAATGCAGCGCGGCGCACACGTCTCTCACCTGACATCAGCTTAGTCACATAGGTAGCGTCGTTGAGCTGAACCATTTTGCCGTTCTCGTCCCGGATCTTGCCGAACTGCAAATCAGCGTTTGCAAAGATTGCGCGCGCGTTTGCGGCACCGCCCATGCCGCTTGCCATATCGGCCATCAGCTTTTCACATTCGTCCGAAAGGGTGTGAGGCTTTTCACGCTGTGCAAGCCAGATGTCACGGGAGAAGGCACGTAGCTCGGGGCATTCCTCCATCCATGCGTCAACGGTCTTGCTGTCCAGACGGAGCAGAGCGGGGGTAACGAAGAAGGAGGCAGAGCCCAGCTTATTAAAGAGGTTGCGCATTTTGCCCATCATTGCCTGATAGTGGTTGTCAGTGGTATCTGCGTCAGCGGAGAGGTGTGCATACATGTACAGCTTTTCCACCACTCTGAGCATATTGGTCAGATCGGTGAACATGGCAAGCAGCCCCTGTGCGCTCTCGCTCATGGTAGAGGCGTGAGCGGGGAATGCGGCAACCATGTCAGCGGCCTTTTGATAATCGGTGTCAAAATCCTGCTCGGTGGCATAGATGTTGGTCATATCCCATTTGTATTTTGCAGGAATGTCAGCTCTTACGTTGGTCATAAGTGTATCTCCTTATTAAAATTATTCTACGGATTTCAAGGATTCTGCCATGTCGATGTGATCAATGCGTCTGCGAAGAGCAAGGCCGACTAAGAAGGCAAACAGCACGGTCAGCGCAAAGGCGTACAGGTAGCTTGGCCATGCGACCGTGACCGGGAAGGTAATAGATTCCAATAAGATCTTGGACATGACAAAGCGGTGCAAAAGCACGCCTGCGGGCATGCCGAGCAGTGCGCCGATGACAGAGAGCACGTAATTCTCGGTCATAACGTATCTGCGGGTCTCGCCGCGGTAAAGGCCGATGACGCGCAAAGTGGCGATCTCGCGCGTGCGCTCGGTGATATTGATGTTGGTCAGATTGAACAGTACGATATAAGCAAGTGCACCTGCGCAGACGATGATGGTGATCACCACGTAATTCATGCTCTGCATCATATTGGTGATCATATCTCTGGTTGCTGCATTTTCTTCCACATACGCCACTGCTTCATCGTTTCTCAGGGATGCCGCCGTGGTATCGAGCGGTGCGCCCTCGGGCACGCGCAGCAGTGCAGTGCGGATCTCGGGAGATTTGCCGGTGGCATCCAGGTAAGTCCGGGGGAGAATATAGGCAACGTTGCCGATATAGTTGTCCGTGATGCCGCTGACTGTGACCTCGATCTCACCGTCATCGCTGCCAAGCGTCAGCTTGTCTCCTTCCTTGACGCGGAGCAGCTCGGCAAGGCGGGTGTTGATCACAACCTGTCCCGCCTCGGGGAAGGCAACGGCCTGTCCGTCGTGTGACAGATTGATATATGTGTCCGGGATATCGGATACGTGCAGAGTCATTTTATGACTGCCGTGCTCGCTTGTGGCGTCCTGCTCGGATTGGTGCATGGTCATCATGTCAGCAATCTTGTCTGCATTTCGCTCGGCAAAGGCAGAGAGCGTGTCGGCATCCTGCGGATCGGTAAAGGTGATCTCGTAATGGTAGCGGTAGATCTCGTCAAACTGAAGCTTGGCCAGGGGCTTGATCGAATCCGAAAGGCCAAAGCCGCAGACCAACAGTGCGGTACTGCCTCCTATGCCTAAGATCATGACCAAAAGACGCTTTTTGTATCTCCAGATGTTGCGCAGGGCAACCTTTGTCAAAAAGGGAAGAGGCTTCCACAAAAACGGGATGCGCTCAAAGAATACGCGCTTGCCCGAGGCAGTGACGCGCGGACGCATGAGCTGTGCGGGTGTTTGTGCAGTAGAGGAAATGACGCTGAGCACTGCCGCTCCCATACAGCAAACAAGAGCGACCAGTACACAAGCTGCCATTAGAATGGGGTTGAATACGTATACGAGCCTGTCGGTGAAATCGTACATGAGCATATAGGCAAACCAAAGCACGCGCGGCATGGCGAACGTGCCTATAAAGAAGCCCGCAACAGAGCCGATCAGTGAGGCGGAGCCCGCATAGATCAGGTATTTGGCCAAAAGGGAGCGGCGTCCGTAGCCCATTGCCTTGAGCGTACCCAGCGAGATGCGCTCGTCCAGTGCCATACGTGTCATGACAGTGGAGCAGACCAGGGCTGCTACCAGCACAAAGAAGATCGGGAAGACCACGACTACGCCGGAGACGATGGTAGAGTCGGTCTCCATGCTCACGTAGCCCACGTTTTGTTCACGCGTCAGCACGAAGGTCTGCGGATTTCTCAGTGCGTCCATATCATCCGGCAGCCTGAGCTGCTCAAGTGCATCCTTCAGCTCCTGCTCAGCCTTGGTAAATTCGCGCTTCGCTTGGATTCTGTTGACCGAAAGCTGCTTTTCCGCAATGGTCAGATCGGTCCGGGCATCGGTCAGTTTAAGCTTTTGCATGGTGATCAGACCCTTGGAGGCAATATCCAGATTGTCAAAGGTCTTTTGCGCCGTGTCGCGGATGTCCTGCGCCTTGGTGCGCAGGTCGTGGTACACGCTCATGACCGCAATCAGCTCGGCGTATTCGTTTATGATCTGCTGCTGCTTGATCTCCACACGCACAAGCAGTGGGGGGTATTCGGTGTTATCGGGCTCTTGCTCGATCAGCTTAAGCAGGTTGACTCGTGCCTCCTCCAGTTGAGCCAAGGCGTCGGTTACCTCTAAATACTTGTCATAATCCACGGTGTTTGCAATCTCGTCCGCACGGGCCATCAGCCGGTCTGCCTCCGCCATGGAGACGTTGAAATCCACGGTGGCCTTCTCAAGCGCGATCTCCACCTTTTTCTCGGTCTCGGCAAGCTCGATCCTGCCAAGCTCCAGCTGCTCGTAGCCGTCTGCGATCTGCTGCTCTGCGTCGGCCTTGGCGCGGTCCAGATCAACCAAGCCCTGCTCGTATGCCGCAACACCCTTGGAAATCTCGGCGTGTATCTGCTCGGTCAGGAGAATGCCGCGGTCGCGCGCAAGCACTTGCAGTGTGCTTTTGACTTGATCCTTGAGTGCGTTGATCTCCTGCTTGTATTCCTCGGAGTAAATATACGCATCTGTATTGACGTCCAGATGCACGGCTGTGAAATAATCCACGCTAAAGCCGTCGCGCGGGATATAACAGAAGGATGTGATCGTTCCGCCGCCCAGCGAGGTGCTGCCGCGCTGATAGTTGAGATATTCCACAGAGTGCGCCAGACCGACGATGGTGTATTCCTCAAATGCAAAGGTCTCGGGATCCGGGTCGCGCAGGCGGATCTTCTTGCCAATGTCATCCTCTGTATAACGGTTTGTATCAACCAGACACTCGTTTGCTTCCTTTGGCATGCGTCCCGCAACCAGCTCCGGCTTGCAGATAGACTTGGGAATGCTCATAAAGTGCAAAATCTGCTCGGCCTCGGAGCCGCCTTGGCAGATCGCATCCTTGGTGATCACACCCTCTGCGCGGGCAATGCCGTCCAGATCCCGAAGTGCTTGGACGTCGTCCTCGGAAAGACCCAACGTGGTAGATACTGAGAAGTCGTACAGATTATATTCGGTTATATAGCTGTTTGTGGTGTCGAGCATGGCGTCCTCAATGACGAACAGGCCTGCGTAAAAGCCGACGCCCAAGGCAACGATGGCGAGAATGGCCAGATATCTGCCGGGGTGCTGC
>JAFQUG010000016.1 GCA_017408625.1 Clostridia bacterium
AGATGGATGTCCGCACAATGCAAAAGCTTCATAAGGTCTTCTCAAATCTCCTTTCTCAGCGGCTGATTTTTCTTGCCTCCAGGTAATATCTCTTATCCTTTGCATGCCCCATGGAAAAGGTCTTTCTGGGCAGTGCGCCGTCAAAAATGACGGTACGGAACAATTCGTCCTTGTGCATGCCGTCAAACATAAAGCCCAAAGTGTGCTCGGGCTTACAAAGCGTCTTGAGTGCTTTTTCGCCGTGAATGTAGTCGATCTCCACCTCGGGATGAGCGGCAAGATACGCGTCCGCAAAGTCCTGCACCGTACCCACGGTCAGTTGCTTTTCGGGATGCGCAATACAAACCTCTTTGGTATTCTCACCCCAGATAAAGGTCACCTTCTGCGCGTCGGCATTTCCTCGCAGTCCCGTCGCGTACGCTTCAAATTCACCGATCACAGCCTCGGGCTCTACGCCAAACATGATGCGGTAGATCGGCTCGAAATGCAAGGATTCGTCGTGCAGATTAACCACCTCGCAAAGCGCGTAGCGCGCGGGGTGTGTAAGTGCCTCGTCGCCAAGCTTTTGCTTGAGCTCCTCATAGCAAGCCTTGGCAGTGGCCAGCGAGTGATTGCCGTCGCCCACTGCGAACAATAAGGGCGCAAGCCCTTCTTTGCCATATCTTGCCTGCATCTGCTCCTCTGTCACAAGCTGTTGCAAGGCCTTTTGAATACTTTCGCAACGCTCCGAGGGGATGCGGAAGCCGCGGATCTCACCTCCACCGATCATGAGTCGGAATGCATACGCGGGCTCTTGCTCACAAAGGCTGTGCGCAAGCGGCATAACGGTATGCGCGGGGTCGTCGATCAGAAGCATGACGTGCGGCAGCTCTAAGCACGCATTGCGGCGCACCTGCACGCGTGGCGGAATTCTCTCCAGCACCGTGCCCTCGGTAGCGCGGATCAGTGTCTCCGCGCCCTTATGATAGTCATATTCCTCCAAGTCGATGACACCGATCAGGCCCTGTCTGATCGAGCTGTCCGATTGCTGACGGCGCACGTAGATCATGCAGTCCTTATGCTCGTGCAATACCTCGGCAAGGCACTGTTCCATGGCAGCATTGATGCGCGGAATGCGCTCTGCCTGCTCACTAAGATATACCTCGGGCAGGATCATGTGGAGCGTGGAGGGCTTGTTGCCAACCTTCCCTGCAACCGCCTCCCAATATTCGGGCTCACTGGTAAACTGATCGCAAGCCACCACCGCCCACAGGTAAGCCTCGTGCTCAGAAAAATCGGGCAACAGGATATCAGCCGGAAAAAAACTGTATTTCATATACGTACCTCACACATAGATTTCTACTATTATTTTAACTCATTTTTCGCCATAAATCAAGCAGTGTGGAAAATGTTTACATTCAGAGGCGCATTTTCCTTGTATTTGACCGATTTTCGTGATATAATGATCATAATCTCAAAAAAGGAAGTAAACGCGTATGATGGGTCCCCCTCCCGGCATGTTCCCGGGCGACAAGCGCAAAAGCGCAGTGCCAAAGCCGACCTCAATCCGGCAAGTCCCCTCTTACCTGACCACTCTGATCCTTGGCTTCTTTGGCAGGCTTTTTTACATATTCGGCATCGTTTGGAAAACCGCTCCCTGGATCATGCTGGCCATGTCCGCCATCGCACTTTTGCAGGGCGTACTCCCCATTCTCAGCCTGCACGTTTCCGGTGCGGTGCTCAACGCACTGCAAAGTGCATACACCCTTGCCACCACGGGTGCAGAGCTCTCCGGCTTTTGGCAGGTACTGCCCTGGCAAGCCATTATCACAGTGGTGGAGGGTAGCAGTGACGTTGCGCTTTTGGCGTCGTTGGTTCTTTCCTTCGTGCTGCTTTCATTTGTGCTGCGTGTCATCTCCTCGGTCATCTCGCTGATCAACAACGCCGTGACCCGCATCGGCGGCGAGCTGGTGGTCAAGCAGATCAAGATCATGATCATGGAAAAGGCCAAGGAGCTGGACCTTGCCTCCTTTGATCTGCCCGAGTTTTACGAAAAGCTGGAAAACGCCAACCGCGAGGCAGGCCACAGACCCATTCAGATCCTGTCCTCCACCTTCTCGGTCATCACCACAGTCATACAGCTGATCTCGTATATCATCACGCTGGTCATCATTCCCGATATGTGGATCGCTGCACTTGTCATGTCGCTTCTGGCCATTCCTACCGCCATCGTCAATTTCTATTACAGACGCAAAAACTTTGATTATATTCGTCGCCGCTCCAAGGATCGCAGGCAGATGAATTACTACTCCGATCTCATGGTCAACAAGGATCTGGTCAAGGAGGTGCGCCTGTTCCACCTGTCCGACACCTTTATCGGCCGCTACCGCACCACCTTTGACAAGTATTTCGCAGGACTGCGCAGTCTGATCTGGCGTGAAAATATCGGGTATCTGATCATCAACGTCATCACTAACGCAGCGTATCTCGTGTTCTTTGCGCTGATCGCTTACCGCGTGTTCCTTGGACAGATGATGATCGGTGACTACTCCCTTTACACCAATTCGCTCATGTCGGTCAGCGCGTGCATCTCCTCGCTGATCACCATCTCGGCGCACATCTACGAGGGCACGCTGTTTATTGACAACCTGATCGCGTTTATCAAGGAAAAGCAGACTGTCGTTCCCGTGCTGCCCGAGCCGACCGAGAAAGATCCGCATCCCGCCCCTGCACGCATCAATCACGGCGGTGCGCACACCATTGTATTCGAGCACGTCAGCTTTTGCTACCCCGGCTCAGACCGCCGCGTGCTGGATGACGTTTGCGTTACCATCCGCCCCGGGGAGACGCTGGTGCTGGTTGGTCTGAACGGTGCCGGAAAAACCACGCTGATCAAGCTTCTGACCCGCCTTTACGACCCTACCGAGGGCAGAATCTTACTGGACGGCAGGGATCTGCGTGAATACGACGTAGAGGATCTTTACAAAATGTTCGGCATCATTTTCCAGGACTTCGGCAAATACGCGGTCAGTGTCTCGGAGAATATTTCGTTCGGCGACGTTTACAGAATTCCCGACGCGCAAAAGATCCGTGAAGCTGCCGTAAAATCCAACGCGGACGAGTACATCTCCAAGCTCAAGGGCGGCTACGATACTGCGCTGATGCGCTATTTTGAGCCGGACGGTACAGAGCTCTCGATCGGTCAGTGGCAAAAGCTTGCGATCGCCCGCGCCTTTTACAGTACCTCGGACGTGCTGATCCTGGACGAGCCCACCGCCTCGCTTGACCCCATGGCCGAGCAGGAGATCTTCAATCAGTTCGACCGCCTGCGCGCGGACAAGACTACCATCTTTGTCTCGCACCGCCTGTCCAGCGCAACCGTGGCCTCCAAGATCTTAGTCATGGAATACGGCCGCGTGATCGAAGAGGGCGACCACCGCGCACTTATGGACAAAAAAGG
Organism: Clostridia bacterium; assembly: GCA_017408625.1. The sequence continues at coordinate 3,440 of JAFQUG010000016.1, forward strand.
CCGCTATTATGAGTTATTCTCCACACAGGCCAAGCGTTATCTTGCCGAAAAGGATACAGTGAGTGAGCCGCACGAGCCGCCTCAAGGCCCAAGACCGCCCCGTTTTGCGCACAAAGAGGATGATTGACCCAAGAATTCTCCCCTGTACGACAAAAACCTTTGCCAAGGCACTTGACACAGAGCTAATTTATACATATAATATTAGGGCAGACGCTTTTGCGCCTGCCCCCTTATTTTTATTTCAGGAGTTATCCCATGTCTATCAAAGTTGTCAAATTCGGCGGCTCTTCCTTAGCAGACGCCGAGCACTTCAAAAAGGTCGCTGCCATCGTCAAGGCAGATCCCGCACGCAGATACGTTGTCCCCTCCGCTCCCGGCAAGCGTTTTTCCGATGACGTCAAGGTCACGGACATGCTTTATACCTGCTATCAGATGATCAGAGAGAAAAAGAGCATGCAGGAGGTGGATGCTTACTATGCGAACATCACCGAGCGCTACAACAGCATCATCCGTGAGCTGGGTCTGGATTTCGACCTTTCGGGTGAATTTGAATATATCAAGAACGCTATGCTGCACCGTCCCGGCAGAGATTTCGTTGCAAGCCGCGGCGAATACCTTTCCGGTCTGATCCTTGCAAAGTATCTCGGATTCCCCTTCATTGACGCCGAAAACGTCATCTTTTTCAAGGAAAACGGTACCTTTGATCAGGAGAAAACCGACCGCGTGCTTTCCGCAGAGCTGGCGCACTACCGCCATGCCGTCATTCCCGGATTTTACGGCTGCGCTGCAAACGGTACGGTCAAGACCTTCTCGCGCGGCGGCTCGGATATCACCGGCTCGATCGTAGCACGCGCCGCGGGCGCAACGCTTTACGAAAACTGGACCGATGTTTCGGGCTTTCTGATGACAGACCCCCGCATCGTCAAAAATCCCTGCACCATCGATACCATTACCTACCGCGAGCTGCGTGAGCTTTCTTACATGGGCGCAACCGTGCTGCATGAGGATGCCGTATTCCCCGTTCGTTCTGCGGGCATTCCCATCAATATCCGCAACACCAACCGTCCCGAGGATCGCGGTACCATGATCGTGGCTTCCACCACGCACTATGACAGTGAGCGCGTTATCACGGGCATTGCGGGCAAAAAGGAATTCTCGGTTATCAACATTGAAAAGGATATGATGAACGCCGAAATCGGCTTTGGACGCAAGGTGCTGGAGATCTTAGAGGAAAACGGCATTTCGTTTGAGCATCTGCCCTCCGGTATTGACACTATGTCGGTGGTTACCTCGACCGCATCCCTGGAAGGCAAGCGTGAGAGAATTCTGCAGGCGATCTGCCGCACTGTCTCTCCCGACAGCGTGACCATTGAGGACGATATGGCGCTGGTTGCAGTCGTGGGCCGTGGTATGGTCAAGGCCAAGGGTACTGCTGCGCGCGTATTTGACGCGCTGGCATCCAAGGGCATCAACATCCGTATGATCGACCAGGGCTCCTCCGAGCTCAACATCATCGTAGGCGTTGCCGACGACGAATATATCCCCGCCGTTCAGGCCATCTACGAGGAATTCGTGCATTGATCTGATCGCAAGAATAAAGGCGTTGTGCTTTGCACAACGCCTTTATTCTTTGTTCTGATTGATCAGCCCTGAGCTGCAATATACTCTTCGTAGGTCCAGCTACGGAAGTTAACCGGCTCATAAACAGCTTCGGGATCTGTGTAATCGATGAAGTAAATACCCTTAAAGGTATTGCCTGTTTCATCAAAATCATCAATGTTATCAACCCAGGTGTTCGCATTGTAGAATACGCTGACAAACTTTCTGGGCATATCAGCGGTGTAGGAATCGGACTGGCAGTAGGAGAAGGTCATCTCAACGTTCTCAACGTGGCAGTTGGTAAAGCAATCCGCAGTCACGCCGCCGGTTGCATCGTAGCCAACAAAGCCTGCAAGATTATGGAAGCCGGACATCTTGCCTTCCTTAACCGTGCAATCGATGAATTCCATTGTGCCTGAAAATACGCCGCCGACAAAGCCTGCTACGCGGAACGCGATGGGATGTCCACCGTTTTCGGGATCCTGATTATTATAATCCAACCAGCCATTCAGATTGAAGTTGGAAACGTGGCAGTTTTCAAAGGTCAGCCATGCGTTGCCGTATACGTTACCGACAAATACGCCGACGTGACGCTCCCATGCGGTAATGTTAACGGCATCAAAATTCAGATTCTTAAAGGTCAGATCATACTCGGCGTTCTGGATAAAACCAAAGCCGTAGGGGAAGTTATGCATGATATCGGGAATGGACTCGTCCGTACCTTCAATGGTCAGGTTCTTGATGGTGTGACCGTTGCCCTCAAAGGTCACGCAATCCAGGTATGCACCGTCGATCGGGATCCAGTTGTGGCCTGCAAGGTCAATGTCAGCAATAAAGTTTACGGTAACCTCGTAGTACTCTGTACCCTCGACGTGAATGGTGTTTGCCCAAGCGATCAGGTCCTCAGCGCTTGCAATATTGATCGCGCCTTCAATGGGCTGATCGGCAACGGCCTCGGTGGTCTCCTCGGGCACAGATTCGGTTTCGGTCTCAGTCTCTGCCTCGGTCGTCTCCTGTGTGGTAGCCTCGGGGGCAGGAGCCTCGGTCTCTGCATCGGTGGTCGTTGCAGGATCCTTTTCATTGTCGCACGCCACCATAGCAGCAAGAAGCGACAGACAAAGCACCAGTGCCAGAATCAGGGAAAGCTGTCTTTTCATAAGTTCCTCCTAAAATGTTATTGGGATCACTATTCTCATCATATCACAATCAGACTTTTTTGTCAATAACAAACTTGACAGATAAAGCACAATATGCTATACTGAAATCAATAAAATATAAGGAGATTGCCATGAAACCCATCAACAAATACATTGATCATACCAACTTAAAGCCCTTTGCAACCGCAGCGGATATTGAAAAGCTCTGCGCCGAGGTTGCCGAGCATCATTTCGCATCGGTTTGCGTCAACCCCGCGGACGTTGCCCTTGCTCACAGTCTGCTCAAGGATACCGACGTCATGACCTGCACGGTCATCGGCTTCCCTCTTGGCAAAAACGTGACCGCCATCAAGGTGGAGGAGACCAAGGCCGCTTACCGCGACGGCTGCGACGAATTTGACATGGTCATCAATGTTGGCAAGCTCAAGGACAGAGATACCGACTACGTTTGCGCCGACATTGCTGCCGTTGTGGCTGCCGCACAGGGCAAGACGGTTAAGGTCATCATTGAAACAGGCCTTTTGACCGACGAGGAGATCGCACTGGCAACACAGCTTGCCTGCCGCGCAGGCGCACATTTTGTCAAGACCTGCACGGGTGTCAACCCGGGTGCTGCGACGGTTGAAGCTGTAACCATTATGAAAAACAACGTCACCCCCGGCGTGCAGATCAAGGCATCCGGCGGCGTCAAGACCTACGAGGCAGCGATGGCCATGATCGAAGCAGGCGCAGACAGAATCGGCACCTCCTCGGGCATTGCCATCGTTTCGGGCGGTGTGGGAACGAGCGATTATTAATACACCGCAAAGGAGACGAATATGGGAAACGATCCTCACTACATCGCACAGGCCGAAGATCACAAGATACTTGACGATCACGTATTCTTTATTGAGAACGAGTATATTAAATTCGGCATCAATACGGCTCTTGGCGGCACGGTCACCTACCTTGCCGAGCATGGAAAGCACAATCTGATCAACAGTGCAGACTGGGGCAGACAGGTGCAGCTTTCCTTCTATTCGGGTCCGGTTCCCTTTCATCCAGAAGGAACCGAAATGGGTAAGCACTGGACGCACACCGGCTGGAATCCCATACAAACGGGAGATTGCTTCTTTAACCGTGCAAAGCTGATTGAGCACAAGGTAGAAGGAAACACGCTGTACGTCAAGTGCATCCCGATGCAGTGGGCGCTCAATAACGTCCCCGGAGAATGCACCTTTGAGCTTTGGTATACGCTTGACGGCAAAACCGTCAACGTGACCGCTCGCCTCAATAATAATCGCTCCGATCAGACACAATATCCCGCAAGCGGACAGGAGCTCCCTGCTGTTTATACCAACGGCGAATACTACCGTCTTGTCTCATACGTGGGAGAGCAGCCCGGCACGGGCGGCAAGCTGACCGATATCGTCAACAAGCATACCGATCGTAACTGGCCCTCCGAATTTATGCTTTATCCGGAAAGCTGGGTGGCTTTGGTGGATGACAACGATTACGGTCTGGGCGTTTACAATCCGCATACCTGCGGTGCAGTCGGTGGCTTTGCCGGAGGTGTGGAACGCATGGGCATTGGCGGTGCCAAGGATTTTCAGACCGCCACAGTCAGCCCCACCACAAGAGTGATCCTTGATCATAACATCGTCTACACCTTTCATTTCTCGCTGATTGTAGGCGACGTTGCCTCCATTCGTAAGACTGCTCTGGAGCTTGACGCCAAGGTCGATCACAGAAAATTTGATTTTAGCCAAGACCGCCAAAATTTCTCTTATCACAATACCATGGATAAGGGATTTGGCAACCAGGATTGCCTGGATTTCGATTTTGCCCCCGACGTATGGCTTTGCTCGCCCTTTATCTACGTATCAAGAGGCGAATGCAAAAAGATTTTGCTGGACGCCGCATTTGACGGCGGCGAGATTGAGGGCGTGGTCGGTGTCCGGACTTACGGCGAGACCACAACACCCGACCGCAAGGGCTCTCCCTGCTCTTGGACGGAGGTTCCCTTCAAGCTGACAGGAGACGGCACGAGAAAACTTCACGAGATCGACATCTCCGCCATTGATAAGCCCTTCTTCCAGACCAACCTGGTCTTCCATACCAAGGGACACGCCAAGATCTATGCCTTTGCGCTGCAATAATCATTGATCTTGGATAAACCCAAAAAGCTCTTACCTCGGTAAGAGCTTTCTTTTTATTGAAATATTGATAATTACGGGGGCTTTTTGCACAAAGAAGTCATATTTTGCTCATTTCTTGTCATATATGCATTGGATTCTGCTCATTTTCTGTGCTATACTGGTTACGTAAAGTAAAACAGAAAGGGTGTATTCACAATGTTCAAACGTGCTTTGATTTACTCCTTATGCGCGATTATGCTGCTCACCCTGCTTGCAGGCTGCGTCGACAATCCCCAAGAGCAAGAATCCGCGCAGACCAATGAAGAAAGCGAGACCTGGATCAGCGCAGATCTTGACCCTTCGGTTGATCTGAGCGGCGAAGAATTCTCGATTCTGAGCATGAAGACCGAGGATCTTGGCCCCGAGGAAAGCTCCTCCGATCCCTTGGAGGATGCGGTTTACAGAAGAAACGACGCGCTGCAGAATCACCTTGGCGTCAAGCTCAACAACATTCACAATGCCGATTATGCTTCACTGAGCGAGAACGTGAAAATGGACGTTTCCGCGGGTGCGGGTGAATACCACCTCGTCTATCAGCACATGGTGGATGCATGCACCAACTTAGCTCTTGGCGGTAATCTTTACACGCTGACAGATCTGGACTACGTCAACTTTGATCAGCCCTGGTGGGACCAGGATTGCAAGAACGGCTTTATGTTCGGTGATAGCATGTACTTGGTTTGCGGTGACCTGTTGCCCAGCACCATGCTGGTTTCCGCAACCATCATTTTTAACAAGAACCTTTTTGACGAGCGCGGATGGGAATACCCCTACGACGATGCAAGAGAGGGTACCTGGACGCTGGATGACCTTTTGGAGCTGACCAAGGATCAGAACAAGGACCTCAACGGCGACGGTAAGATCAACTACACCGAGGACTTTTACGGTCTGACCGGCTGGTCGCTCGACTGCGACTACAACTTCTATTTCGGCTCGGGCTGCACCATGTTCACCTTTGACGACCGGCACCTGCCCCAATACCGGGCCAATACCGACAGACTCCAAGAGGTTTACGAAAAAATTTACGAGCTGCTGATCACACAGCAGGCATTCCACGTCAAGGTTGCCGAGTATCTGAACAACCAAACGCTGGACGCCGCTCCCCGCGATATCTTCAAGCAAGGCAGAGCACTTTTCTTTGCAGGATACCTGGGAGCTGCCGTCAATATGCGCGACATGGAAAATGATTTCGGTATTTTACCTCAGCCCAAGTACGATGAAAAGCAGGAGGAATACCTCAGCTTTGTCAACGGCTCGGCTTCCGTAGCGGTTGTTCCCAAGAGCCTTAGCAATTACGATCTCAAGATCACGGGTTACATGATGGAGGCACTTGCTTCTTCCTCTTATTACATGGTAACCGACACGCTGTACGACAAGGTTGCCAAGTCCAAGACCGCGCGTGACCCCGAATCAGCAGAAATGATCGACATCATCATACGCCACAAGGTATTTGACTTCGGCTACTCGCATTTCTTCCATACGGTGCTGCCCTGCGCAAGTATCATTCAGACCGGACTCAACTCCAAGAGTCCCTCAATCGTCAAGGAGATCACCAAGAACGAAAAGCTGACCATAAGAGAGCTGAAAAAGATCTACGAGGCCTACGGCTACGATTACGATTGATCAAAATATAAAAAACAGCCCCAGGGGCTGACAAATTAGCGAAAGAATAACACGGAGATTGAACAAAATCAATCTCCGTGTTCGTTTTTCTCGCCTGAAAAGGATCAACCGTAGGGGGCGACGTCCCCTGTCAACAGCAAGATTGTAAACAATTGTGCAAGAGG
>JAFQUG010000163.1 GCA_017408625.1 Clostridia bacterium
AAAAGAACTTCAGGATGCAAAAAATGCGATATCAACACTTGGAGGCATCTTGTCTGACGAGCACCATCTCGAGCTGGTTGACCAAAACGGCAACCGCGAGGAACGATATCTCTTTATCATCCGAAAGACATCGCATACACCAAATAATTTTCCGAGACAATACGCACAGATCTTGAAAAAACCGCTGTAAATCAGCGGTTTTTTTATTTGTTTTCTCAGATATTGCGACGTCATATCACTCAATATCAGCAAGCAACGCCCCAAACGCACTTCTCCCGACCAAACATGCAGCAACAAAATATATGCTTGCCGCATGATATACTTCACGCATTACCAAAAAGGAGTTAGTTATGTGTGATCATATTTATGTCAAAGAAGAATTATCTGTTTTGATCGAGCGCGCCCTATCGGATCAATCGAGTATTTTTGAACAAGCAACTGCTATGCGGCATCTCTGTGTCAGACTGAACATGACGCAGAGTGCATTGGCCAAGCGTTTGGGAGTCAGCCAATCGACAGTGGGCAACAAAATCAGATTGCTGCAATACAGTTTAGGCGAAAGGGAGTTGGTTTTGAAGCACGGTTTGAGCGAGCGCCATGCACGCGCTTTGTTGCGTATTTGCTCGCCAAAAAGAGAAAAGATGATCGAAACGGTCGGAAACATGCACTTGACCGTGCAGCAAACCGAGGAATTGGTCGAAAAATACCACCGAGAAACACATCACCCTGCATCCGGCGAACGCATCACACGCGATCCTCTTTCCGCTGACAGCTTTATTACAAGCACGCAATCCGGGGCTGACCAGCTACGACGCATCGGGTACAAAGTCACTTGTCTGACAGAGACCGGGGATCATTGGAGAAAGATCTCGATTACTGTATGCGAATAACATTTTTATTTCCCTTAAGTCTCGGTTGCATGTTTCACGTGGAACATGTCGGCGGCGGTTGTGTTTCACGTGAAACACTTCTTTCCGGCATAGATGTTCCACGTGGAACATAATCCGTTCAGCCTTAACGTTTCACGTGGAACATTTCTCTGCATCGATGATGTTTATGTGTACTTTTTGCCGAGTAGGTTTCACGTGAAACATTCGCATTTCCACCGACATGCTTTTTCAATATTATGATTATTTTTGAATTTTGTGCAAATAATCTTATCGAAACTATTGCATTCATACTGTTTTCGTGGTATAATATCCGCAGAATATTTTTTGGAGGTATATAGATTCCATGGGAAAAATCATCTCATTCTGTAATCAGAAGGGCGGCGTAGGCAAAACCACCTCTGCTGTCAATATTGCCGCTTCCCTCGGCATTCTTGGATACAAGGTACTTTTGATCGATCTTGACCCCCAGGGCAACGCCACAAGTGGAGCAGGGATCGCAAAAAAGACGCTGAAGCTGACCATTAATGACGTTTTGACTGCTGACGTATCCATGCAAGATGCTATTATTGAAACTGAATATGAGAATTTGCACTTAGTTCCTACGAATATTGCACTTGCAGGTGCTGAATTTGAGCTGTTCCAGCATGAAAACAGCGAATATCGTATGAAAGAAGCCCTTGCTCCTGTCAAGAGCAATTACGACTACATTATTATTGATTGTCCGCCTTCTCTGGGTATGCTGACCGTTAACGCCATGGCAGCCAGTGACGGAGTGGTCATTCCGATGCAGTGCGAATTCTACGCGCTTGAAGGTCTCTCTCAGCTGATGATCACAGTCGGCAGAATCAAGTCACACTACAATAACAATCTGACCGTAACCGGCATTTTGATCACCATGTACAATCAAAGACTGCTGCTTTCTCAGCAGGTCATGAGCGAATTGCGTCGCCACTATGCAGACAAGCTGTTTGATTCGCCCATTTCCCGTAGCGTCAAGGTGTCCGAAGCCCCCGGCTTTGGCATGCCTGTTTATTATCATGACAAGCGCAACAAGGGCGCTACTGAATATCTGGCATGCGCGAAAGAGCTTGCATCCAGAATTTAATAGGAGGTATTGAAGAAAATGGCAAGAAAACAAGGTGGACTTGGCAGAAATTTCTATGAAATTCTGGACGACAATATGCTTGAGTCCAAAAAGGACTCCATTACAAAGCTGCGCGTGGCAGATATTGAGCCCAGACGTGATCAGCCCCGAAAGGATTTTGATCTTGAGCCTCTGCAGGCTTTGGCTGATTCGGTAGCCGAATACGGTGTTCTGGTGCCCCTGATCGTGCGCGAAAACGCTATTTCCGCAGACACATATGAGATCATCGCGGGCGAACGTCGTTGGAGAGCGGCTAAAATGGCCGGAATTGCTGAGGTTCCTGTTGTCATTATGGACAGCGACGACATGAAGACCTCGGAAATCGCACTGATTGAGAACGTACAAAGACAGGATCTCAACCCTGTCGAAGAAGCGTTTGCATACCAGGCTCTGATTGACAGATACGGCTGCACGCAGGACGAGGTGGCAAAGAAGGTTGGCAAGAACCGTTCTACCATCACCAATATGCTGCGTTTGCTTGAGCTCCCCGAGGAGGCACTTGAGCTGCTCAAAAAGGGCGAGATCTCCGGTGGACACGCAAGAGCGTTGCTCGGTCTTGATGACGAGGCGCAAATCATTGATCTGGCACATAAAATTGCGGAAAAGGACTATTCCGTACGTGAAACAGAACGTATTGTGCGTCTTTTCAAGGCCCGTGCCGAGGCAGACGAGCAGCCCGAGGAGCTTGACGAATCTGACTCCCAACGCAAGGTCTACATGAAGGATCTGGAGCGCCGCGTTATGCACACGCTCGGCAGAAAGGTCAGAATTGCCCGTGTTGCCAAAAAGAAGATCGTGGAGTTGTCTTATGAGGACGACCAAGACCTTGAAGAAATTATCAAAATCCTCTGCGGAAACGACTTTTTTGCAGAAATCTAACACAAAATAACGGAGAAATATCATGATCGACATTAATTATATCAAAAATAACCCCGAGGAAGTCATTGCAAGACTGGCAAAGAAAGGCAAGGACGCAAGACAAGAAATCGAGCAGATCCTTGCGCTTGACACCGAAAGACGCGCTCTGATCGTGGAAGGCGAAGCGATCAAGGCTGAGCAGAACAAGATCAACAAGCAGATTCCCCAGCTCAAGAAGCAGGGCGAGGACGTCACCCCCATCTTCGCACAGATGAAGGAAATGGGCGCGCGCGTCAAGCAGATCGATGAGAGAAAGAAAGAGGTTGAGGTTCAGTATCAGGGTCTGTTGCTTTGCCTGCCCAACCTGCCCGACGAGGATCTGTTGCCCGGCGGCAAGGAGAACAATCAGCCTCTGCGCTACTATGGCGAGCCCAGAACCTTTGATTTCGAGCCCAAAAATCACGTTGATCTGTGCACCGATCTGGGTCTGATCGACTACAAGCGCGGCACCAAGCTGTCCGGCTCCGGCTTCTGGATCTATTCCGGCGTCGGTGCACGTCTGGAGTGGGCGCTGCTCAACTACTTTATCGATTTCCATCTGGGCAACGGCTACGAGCTGATGCTTGTACCTCATATGCTGGGCTACGAATGCGGCCAGACCGCAGGTCAGTTCCCCAAGTTCAAGGACGAGGTTTACTGGCTGGAGCAGCAGGACGACGACGAAAGACGCCGTTTCATGCTTCCCACCGCAGAGACAGCGCTGGTTTCCTTGCACCGCGATGAGATCCTGACCGAGGCAGATCTGCCCCGCAAGTATATTTCCTACACCCCTTGTTTCCGCCGCGAGGCCGGCTCCTACAGAGCAGATGAGCGCGGTATGGTGCGCGGACACCAGTTCAACAAGGTCGAAATGGTGCAGTATACGCTGCCCGAGAAGAGTGACGAGGCGTTTGACGAGCTGGTTGCCAACGCAGAAAACCTGGTCAAGGGCCTGGGCTTCCACTTCAGAACCGTTAAGCTGGCCGCAGAGGACTGCTCCGCATCCATGGCAAGAACCTACGATATTGAAATCAACATTCCTTCCATGAACGGTTATAAGGAAGTTTCCTCGGTATCCAACGCACGTGACTACCAGGCACGCAGAGGTATGATGCGCGTCAAGCGTGCAGACGGCAAGATCGAGTATGTACACACGCTCAATGGCTCCGGCCTGGCTACCAGCCGTATTTTCCCCGCGCTGGTTGAGCAGAACCAGAACGCTGACGGCTCTGTCAACGTCCCCGATTGCCTGAAGAAGTACATCGGTCTTGACGTTATTCGCTGATTTTTCGATAAAATACAAGAACGCGCGTTCTGTTTTTAGAACATTCGTTCTGTTTTAAGAAAGGAGGACTTCAATGTCCGGATTTACCCGAGTACTCATCAATCTGAGCAATGACGCCTCCGCGCAGCCCTCTCTGATTGAGGAGCTGTGGGCTTACGTAACCGAAAAGTATCTTACTCTGGATATTTCACAATATCATAATCTCGGGATCGATTTGGGCGAGGGCGGTGTGATCAATCTGTCCTGGGCAATCATTGCGCTGTTTTTGGGCATGATCCTTGCCGCAATTCTCAGCGTCTATGAGAAAAAGGGCCTTGGGGAATTCGTGCGCAAGCTGATCTATGAGGATTGCTATACACCCGAAAGTGCCAAAACGCTTTATGAGCTGGGATATCATAAAAACGCGGCCGTCCGCAGTGCCTTGCGCAGCGGGTCACTTTCAAAGGTCGTCGTGTGCACGCAAAAAAAGGAATACGACGACGCAATTGCCCAAAAAAAGCAGGAATATGAGGAAAGTGCCACCAAGGATAGCCCCGCATTCCGCTCAGCACCCTATAAAATCGATTTTCAAAAGGACACGTTCTATATTCCCAAGGACGATTCTTACGCAGCCGATATCCGTTACGACAAGCGAGGATCAGGCTGGATCTCGGTGCTGATCATTGCAGGCATTGCCATTCTGCTGGCTGTATTTGTCATATTCATTTTGCCCGATATGCTGCAGATGTTGGATAACTTTATCGGTCTGATGAGACCCGAGGCCAATTATCATTGATTTTCAGTTTACTTGCATGGAGGTTTTGTATGCAAAGACCCTACATCGGCATTACTTGCTCCAAAACAGCCGAAGGAAAGATCGCCATGAGCCAGAATTACCTCAATTCTCTCTGGGAAGCAGGTGCTGTTCCGGTCTTTTTGGCGTACACGGAGGATGAAGAAAAGCTTGCCGAATACGCAAACGTTTTCGACGGATTTTTGTTTGCCGGTGGCGACGATATGGACCCTGCACGCTACGGAGAAGAGAAAATGTTTGAGAGTGTAGAGATCGATGCCGACCGTGATGCGTTTGAGCTTGCACTCTATCGCCACGTCAAGGCTACGGGCAAGCCCATTCTCGGTATCTGCCGCGGCATTCAGCTGCTCAACGTGGCGGAGGGCGGTACGCTGTATCAGCATATCGACGGCCACAGACAGACCGAGCAGGGAACGACTACGCTGCAAAAGACCTTGGTTTACAAGGGTTCGATGCTGTATTCTCTGACAGAGTGCGAGGAGATCTTGGTCAACACCTTCCACCATCAGAACATCAAGGCTCTTGCCCCCACGCTGACGGCAGATGCCGAGAGTGAGGACGGTTATATCGAGGCCGTGCACATGGAAGGGCACAGGTTTTATCTCGCCGTGCAGTGGCATCCCGAGATCTTCCGCGCGCAAAGCCCCGCTATGCAAAGGTTGTTTGCGTCGTTTGCAGACGCTTGTCGGAGTTAAGGTATGAAAAATATGCAACTGGCGGACATTCTCCGCCCTAAAACGCTGGATGAGATCGTCGGGCAAGAACATTTGTTCGGCCCTCGCGGTGTGGTCAGACGCATGATCGCAGGCGGCAGGATCACAAATATGATCTTTTTTGGTCCTCCCGGCACGGGAAAGACCACGGCTGCCTCTGCCATTGCGGCAGCGTCGGGCATGCAATTTCGCAAGCTCAACGCCACACACGCATCCACGCAGGACATCAAGGACATCATCGCCGAGACCAACAACATTTTCGGCTCGGGCGGAATTCTCTTGTATCTTGACGAGATCCAGTATTTTAACAGAAAACAGCAGCAAACTCTGCTGGAATACATGGAGGACGGCAGAATCACGCTGATCGCCTCCACCACCGAAAATCCCCATTTTTACGTATATAACGCGATCATTTCACGCTCTTCGCTGTTTGAATTCAAGCCCGTATCGCCCGAGAGCGGAGCAAAAATGCTCAGACGCGCGCTGGACTACCTCAACGAGGAGCACGGGACAAATAAAACGGCATCGGACGAATTGCTTTGCTACGTGGCAAAGGCCGCGGGCGGAGACGTCAGACGCGCGATTGGGCTGTTTGAGAACGCGTTTTTCTCGGCAGACGGCGAGATTTTGCGCGAGCACGCCGATGCATTCAAAAGCGGCATCGGAAATTACGGTGACGACGCCCATTACGATCTGCTATCCTGCCTGCAAAAGTCCATTCGCGGCTCAGATCCCGATGCGGCGGCATTTTACACGGCCAAATTGCTGGAATCGGGCGAGTTGATCTCGGTTTGCAGACGCCTGCAGGTGATTGCAAACGAGGACATCGGCGCGGCTTATCCCATGGCAGCAGTGATCACACGCGCATGCTGTGAGTCTGCCAAGGAGCTGGGCATGCCCGAGGCGAGAATTCCGCTCGGAAATGCGGCAATCATTCTGGCAACCTCACCCAAATCGAATGCCACACATATCGCGCTGGATGCAGCGCTGGAGGATGTACGGGCAGGGAAAGGGAACGAGATCCCCGAGCATTTGCAAAGCCCGCTGAATAAAGGGTATAAGTACCCGCACGATTTCCCGAATCATTACGTCAATCAGCAGTATCTGCCCAATGACATCAAGGACAGAAAGTATTATACACCCGCGCAGAATAAGACCGAACAGGCCGCCGCGGAGTATTGGAAGAAGATCAAGGGGAACTGACCCAAGCAAATGCCCTAAACTCACGAAAGTTTTGATCAAACTTTT
>JAFQUG010000164.1 GCA_017408625.1 Clostridia bacterium
ATAAGAGACTGGTCAACCGCTACGAGGGCGTTCTGACCGGTAAGGGTCGCGCATACGGCGGCTCGCTGATCCGTCCCGAGGCAACCGGCTTTGGCGCGGTTTACTACACCGTTGAAATGCTCAACTATCTGGGCGAGGACATCAAGGGCAAGACCTTTGCAGTCTCCGGCTTTGGTAACGTGGCTTGGGGTACTGTCAAGAAGGTCACCGAGCTTGGCGGTAAGGTCGTGACCATTTCGGGTCCCGACGGTTACGTATACGATCCCGACGGTATTTGCACCGACGAAAAGATCGACTATATGCTGGAAATGCGTGCATCCGGCCGCGACAAGGTACAGGATTACGCAGATAAGTTTGGCGTGCAGTTCTTTGCCGGCAAGCGTCCTTGGGAGCAGAAGGTTGACGTTGTCATGCCTTGCGCAACCCAGAACGAGGTTAACCTGGACAACGCAAAGGACATTGTTGCAAACGGTGTCAAGTATTACGTAGAGGTTTCCAACATGCCCACCACTGCAGAGGCGTTTGAATACCTCAAGGCAAACGGCGTGGTCGTTGCGCCCTCCAAGGCAGTCAACGCAGGCGGCGTTGCAGTTTCGGGTCTGGAAATGAGCCAGAACTCCATGCGCTACTCCTGGACCGCAGAAGAGGTTGACGCAAAGCTGCATCAGATCATGTCCGATATCTTCAATAACTCGGTTGCCGCTGCCAAGAAGTACGGCATGGAGGGTGACCTGGTTGCAGGTGCAAACATCGCAGGCTTTGAAAAGGTTGCGGATGCAATGCTCGCGCAGGGTCTTGTCTGATCATATTGAAAAAATGAGCGTCCGTGCCATTGGCACGGACGCTTTTTGCATTTGATTGCATTATTCTTCTGTTCGATCATCCGGAATTTGCTCCTCGGTGGTTTCCGTTTGCGGTGCAGCATCGGTCTCGGAAGGAACTTGATCTGCTGCGGGCTCGGGTTGGTCTATCAGCGTGCTTACAAGATCGTCGGTCGTAGGCTCTGCAGGCATTTCGGTACTCTGCTTGCTTGCCTTGGGCTTGATCTTTTTGCGTACAGACAGATAGATCAGCGCGCCAACGGGTACGGGAATTCTGAGCAGGAACGAGGAAACGGTTGCCAGCAGAGATCCCCAGGTGGGAATCACCGTAAAGAAGAAATTGAATCTGAACGAGGTGCCTATCATACTGACTTGCAGAATGACCAAGATCCAGATCAGAATGATCCACAAAACCTTGAAGCGGATGGGACGCTTGACGCAATCCACCGTCATCCAGATGCAAAGTGCAAGCGAGGCTGCAAACCCAAGGATCAACAGCACGCGCACAATGATGATCACGGGTGAGCTTCTCTCGGTGACGTCGGTGACGTTCACACCGCACAGCAGATCCTCTCCGTCGTAGGTCAGCTTGAATTCCGCGCACGCCTTGGTGTCGGCCTTGGCTTGATACACAACGGTCGTGAGGCTGGATTGATCGGTAAAGGAATATGTGGTATTCCAGGAAATGAATTTGATCTTATAGGTGGACGCACCGTCGTAAATGCGCAAAAGCTCATTCCAGAAAGCGTCCAGCTGTGCCTGGCTTGCAATCGGCACGTGCTCCATAAGTGCAACCGCGGCGTTTTGGTCGTTGGCAATCACGCTGTCCATCAGCACTGCCACGTCGGCCTGCTTTTGGTCGAGATCCGGCTTTGCACCCTGACAAGCAGAGAAGAGCAGAAGTGCGCATAAGCACAGCAAAAGAATCAGCCTTGTTTTTTTGAGCGTCATGATAAGTACCTCCTTGGGGAATTTTGGACTTCTACCTATATAGTCGCATTTTTTCGCGAAAAGTTTACGCTTTTTTTAAAAAAGTTGAAAAACTTCGTATTTTTATTGTAACATGCGCAAAGCGGGGTGTCAAGAGAATTCTGAATTCTCCGATGGTAACGCAGGCGGGCTGTCGAGGGTTGTATAGTGCAGTATGATAGTATACAGGTAGTGCAAGATGATTGTATACAGTTTTTGTGATATAATGAAGGCATAAAAGAACCCCAAAAGGAGGATTCTAAGATGCCTTGGAAGGACAA
>JAFQUG010000165.1 GCA_017408625.1 Clostridia bacterium
ATTAAAAATTTCGGATTTTTTTGAAAAAAAGGGTTGACAAGGCATTGGTGCTGTGATATAATGTGCAAGTCGAAAAAATCACCGTAATATTTTGGAGGAAAAAGCAATGTCCACTTTCATGGCAAAGGCAGAAACGATCGAGCGCCGTTGGTTTGTAATCGATGCAGCCAACAAGCCCCTCGGTAAAACTGCTGTTGAGGCCGCTACCATTCTGCGCGGCAAGCATCGCCCCGAGTTCACCCCCCACGTTGACTGCGGCGAGTTCGTAATCATCATCAATGCTGATAAGGCTGTTCTCACCGGCAACAAGCTTGAGGACAAATACTATCGCCATCACTCCGGTTACATCGGCGGTCTGAAGTCCGTTCAGTACAAGACCCTGATGGCAACCAAGCCCGAGAAGGCAATGGAGCTTGCTGTAAAAGGCATGCTGCCCCACAACAAACTTGGTGCAAAGGCTGCAACCCGTCTTAAGGTTTACGCAGGCGACGCACACAAGCACGAAGCACAGAAGCCCATCGTGCTGTAATCAGAAAGGAAGGTAACGAAATATGTATACAAGTGCAAAGCCTTACTTCTACGGCACCGGCAGAAGAAAGAAGTCCGTTGCTCGCGTTCGCATCGTTCCCGGCACGGGTGTTATCACCATCAACGGCCGCGACGTTGACGATTACTTCGGTTTGGAGACCCTCAAGCTCATCGTTAACCAGCCCTACGGCGTCACGGGCACCGCAGGCAAGTTTGATATCATCGCTACCGTTACGGGCGGCGGCATCTCGGGTCAGGCAGGCGCGATCCGCCACGGCCTTGCCCGTGCACTGCTTCAGGCAGACCCCAACTACCGTGCAGCTCTCAAGGCAGCAGGCTTCCTGCGCCGCGATCCTCGTATGAAGGAGAGAAAGAAGTACGGTCTCAAGGCTGCTCGTCGTGCTCCCCAGTTCTCGAAGAGATAATTACAGCCTTACGGCGATTATCCAAAAGCCCCGAAAGCATCAAGCTTTCGGGGCTTTTCTTTGCGCAAAATTTGCTCAGGCGCATATCACACCGTGCTGCGTCGGAGGGCGATGTGTGAAAATACCGTAAAAAGGGAAAAAGAAGCAGAATTTGACACAAAAATCATAAATTTCGTCAAAATTACATCAAAAACATTGCAAAACCCTATGGACTTTTTGCGCAGGTTGTAGTACAATGAAAGCAAGTGTGCAGAAGCATACACGCGACTCTGAACCTGTGCGGTGACCGCACGAGGCTTATCTGTTATGAGGAGGAAAGGGAACCATGAAAAAGAAACCCACCACAGTTGCGTTTCGCGGTACCAAGGAGCAGGAAGAAAAGCTGCTTGCTGTCATTGAAAAGCACAAGGACGAGATGGGCAAGATGATGCCGATCCTGCAGGAGGCACAGGAGATCTACGGCTATCTGCCGATCGAGGTGCAAAAGATCATCGCACGCGAGACGGGTGTTTCGCTGGAGGAGATCTACGGCATTATTTCGTTTTACGCACAGTTCAAGCTCAATCCCGACGGTGAGGTCGCCATTGCGGTTTGTCTTGGTACTGCGTGCTATGTGAAGGGCGCGGGTGAGCTGATCGAGGCCATCGAGCAAGAGCTGAGCATCACCTCGGGCAGTACCTCTGCGGACGGCAAATTCTCGCTGGAGGCAACGCGTTGCATCGGTGCGTGCGGCCTGGCCCCTGTTCTGACCGTCAACGGTGAGGTCTACGGCAGACTCACGAAGAAGGACATCCCCGGCATCCTTGCCAAGTACAAGGCTTGAAAACAGGAGGAGCGAACAAAATGATTGAAAAGATCAGCAGCGTTGCGGCGTTGAATGCCGCACGGGAAGCACATATCAACGACGTTGCCATGCGCGTCGGGACGAACGCCGCCGTTGGCAAGATCCGCAAGCACATTCTGATCTGCGGCGGTACGGGCTGTACCTCCTCGGGCTCAACGGTTCTGCGCACCGCGCTGGAGGCCGAGCTTGCCGCAAAGGGAATTGCAGACGAGATCAAGATCGTGACCACGGGCTGCTTTGGCCTGTGTGCGCTGGGCCCCATCGTGATCGTGTATCCCGAAGGCACCTTCTACAGCATGGTAAAGGTCGAGGATATTGCCGAGATCGTGGAATCGCACCTGATCGGCGGCACGGTCGTGGAGCGCTTGGAGTACCGTGAAAAGGGTAATCACACGGTCACGTCCCTGAACGATATGACCTTCTATAAGAAGCAGCAGCGCGTCGCACTGCACAACTGCGGTGTGATCGATCCCGAGAATATTACCGAGTACATCGCGCGTGACGGCTATCAGGCACTGGCAAAGGTGCTGACCTCCATGACCCGTGAGGATGTCGTGCAGTGCATGCTGGATTCGGGTCTTCGCGGCCGTGGCGGTGCGGGCTTCCCCACGGGTCTGAAATGGAAGTTTGCAATGGGCTCTACGGGCAAGAAATACGTTGCCTGTAACGCCGACGAGGGCGACCCCGGCGCGTTCATGGATCGCTCGGTTCTGGAGGGCGACCCCCACGCACTCATCGAGGCAATGGCCATTGCAGGCTTTGCCATCGGTGCGGACGAGGGCTACGTCTACGTGCGTGCCGAGTATCCCATCGCGATCCAGCGCTTGCAGATCGCGATCGATCAAGCAAAAGAAGCAGGCCTTCTTGGCGAGAACATTCTCGGCACGGGCTTCAACTTCAATATGTCCCTGCGCTTCGGTGCAGGTGCGTTCGTGTGCGGTGAGGAGACCGCGCTCATGACCTCGATCGAGGGCAACCGCGGCGAGCCGCGTCCCCGTCCTCCTTTCCCCGCAGTAAAGGGCCTGTTCGGCAAGCCCACGGTGCTCAATAACGTAGAGACCTATGCCAACATTCCGCAGATCATTCTCAAGGGCCCGCAGTGGTTTTCCTCGATGGGCACCGAAAAGTCCAAGG
>JAFQUG010000166.1 GCA_017408625.1 Clostridia bacterium
GCTCTTTGCCCACGTGGAAAACGGCAAGGCTTTGCGCTGTGCCAACCTCTCCCATGACCGCTTGAATTTCGCGGTTGATCTGCTTGACAATGGGGTATTTTTCGCCGCGCGTGCCGTCTGCTTCGATGATGCCGTGGTGATACGACCAGGGCTCATTGTGACTGACGCCGGGCGTCCAGTAGGTAAAGTAGCTGATCTGTGAAGAGCCGTACGCAAGCGCGGTAAAGACCTCCCAGCGGATCTCGGATTCGGTCAGATAACGGTAGCCCCAGTGCTCGACCAGCAGAATGATGATCATCCAAGGGATGCCTGCAGCACGTGCGTGATTGCGGATCTGCTCCAAGTTGTCGTAATAGTCCGGTCTGTCGTATTCGGCGTAGAGCACCTGCTGCGTGCTGTTTCGCTCACGGCACTCATCCGAAACGCGCGCCTCGCGCAAGCCCTGTGCGAACATCTCGTCCGCAGTTTTCTCGGTCTTGCACAGACAATAATGGTCGTAGGAGAGCAAGGATGGCTTGACCGCGTCAAGATACGCGGCGATATGCGCGTCGCTGTTCTGCTTGCCGCCCGGCACTGCCACGTTGGGCAGCAGGTTGACGTAAAAGTCAGCATTCGGGTGATGCGTGTGGAAATAGTCCGCAATGCGCGCCAGCATGGGGAACTGCGCTTCGATGGGCTCGTCCTTGATAAAAAAGCGATCCAGCGCGGGATAGCTTGCATAATCTGCGATCATGTCGTCCAGTGATTGCTGCCAACCCTCGGTTTCATTGATGGCGGCAGCCATGCGGTTATCCCACACGTAGGCGCGTAAGCCCAATTCCTCGCACCAAGAAAGTACTTTTTTGTTGGTTTCTGTATCGTAGCGGCATTCAATGACGGTAAAGCCCGCCTCTGCAGCTTCTTTGAGTCGCTCGCGGCAGATAAATTCGGGGCGGATTCCGTACCAGAAGTTTATGGGATATGACATATCTTACTCCTTAGATGCCTTAGATGCGGCTCATGAAATCGAGCAGGATGCGGCAGCCGACGCGTGCCGAGGAGTCGCGGAAGGTTTGGTAATCCATGGTAGAGGGGTCGTTGCAATTGTCCGAAATGGCGCGCAAAATGCCCACCTCAACGCCGTTTGCGTAGCAGACCTGGCAGATGGCCGAGCCTTCCATTTCACAAGCCACAGCGTCAAAATTTCCCGTGATACGCGCACGCTGCTCGGGCGAAGCGACAAATACGTCACCCGAGGCCACCGTGCCGAGTACGTAGTGCACGCCCTGTGCCTGTACGCAGTCGGCAAGCAGGTCACAAAGGTGCTCGGAGCATGGGAGATAGACCTTGTTGATGCCCGAGATCAGACCCACGGGGTCGCCGATGGGCGAGGTGTCCATGTCGTGCTGCACCGTGCTTTTTGCAATGGCAATGTCGCCGATGCGCAGCCCATCACACAGCGAGCCCGCCACGCCTACGTTGACGATGGCAGTCACGCCGAAGTGCAAAATCATGGTCTGCGCACACATAGCGGCAAATACCTTGCCGATGCCGCAGATGGCAATGACCGTGTCTTTTCCGCACAGAATGCCTTGCGTAAACTTGATAGAGCCGACGGTCAGGGTAGATGCGTTTTCCATCTGCGCGATCAGGGGATCGACCTCGCAAGCCATCGCGCCGATGATACCGATTCTTTTATTCATAGGAAAAATCCTTCCTTTCGCAAAACTTTTCGTTGTTCATCAAGGCGTTCAGATAGCGTGTACACTCCGCCTTGGCGGCCGCCATGTCAAGGTTTTGGTAGTTGCCGCATTCCTTGCGCGCCTGTCCGGGCATCTGGCCCGTGTAGGCAATGGCGTCGGCAAGGCACTGGCAAAGCAGGGCAAAGGCATCGGCGGGCGCGGTGTCGCGCATGAGCAGGTAAAAGCCTGTCTGGCAACCCATGGGGCCAAAATAAATGACGCGCTCGCTGTCCTCGGAGTTGCGCAAAAGCGTTGCCAGCATGTGCTCGACCGAGTGCATGGTCAGGTTGTCCATGTAGTCGCCTGCGTTGGGTGTGCGGGTGCGCAGATCAAAGGTGATGATATCACCGTCGATGCGCGAGATATAAAAGCCGGGCACGATAGTATCGTGATCCACGGAAAAGGAGGTGATCTTTTTCATGTCGTGCGTCCTTTCATGATTGTTGTCTTCATTATAGCACAACGCGCACAAAAAGAAAAGGGGAAAGGTGTATTTTTTCGGGAAAATGCCTTGAAGGGAGCAGAAAAATATGGTATACTGTAGGTGTAATTCGATATTAGACTCGAGCTGATTTCCTTTTGTGAAAGAGCGTCCTTGCGGTAACCCCCACCACCGCCCGTGCGTAAACGCACTCCGCGGTCCCCCTCCCGCAGCGGGGAGGCTTGGGAATAGTTGCTGCAAAACCATAAAGAACATGGTCGGGCCTCGATCACATCTTGTTTGAACGCTTGATGCGAACGCCTTTATGAGCCTCCCCGCAGCGGGAGGGGGACCGCTGCGGCGCATTTTCGCGAAGAGAAATATGCGACGCGGTTGCGGTGGTGGGGGTTCCCGTACGGACGCTCTGTGACTACAACGAATGAAGGATTACCGAATAACGATTACCCCGAGGAGGATTTGGATATGAAGCCTTATGAAAGATTTTTGAAATACGTTGCATTCCCCACCATGTCGGATGAGAAGTCCGAGACCGTGCCCAGCACCGAAAAGCAGGTGGTGCTCAGCCTTGCGATCGCTGCCGAGCTGATGAGCATGGGGCTTGCTGACGTGGAGCTTGACGATAAAGGATATTTGTACGCAACGCTGCCTGCCAATACAGACAAGGAATGCCCCACCATCGGACTTGTTGCGCACGTGGATACCTCGGACGCCTGTGCCGATTCTCCCATTGCTGCAAAGGTTGTGGCTTACGAGGGCGGCGACATCTGCCTGAATGAGGAAAAGGGCATTTATATGACGGTTGCGGATTACCCGAGCCTGCAGAATTATGTGGGGCAGCATCTGATCGTGACCGACGGTACCACACTGCTCGGCGCGGACGACAAGGCAGGTGTTGCTGCTACTGTTTCTGCTGTGGAAAGACTTCTTGCAAGCGATGCACCGCACGGCAAGGTCAGAATCTGCTTTACGCCCGACGAGGAGATCGGTCGCGGTGCGGATCACTTTGACGTGGAAAAGTTTGGTGCGGACTACGCGTATACCGTGGACGGCGGCCCGCTTGGTGAGCTGGAATACGAGAACTTCAATGCAGCCTCTGCCGTGGTCAATTTCGCGGGCGTTTCCATTCACCCCGGCTCTGCCAAGGATAAGATGAAGAACGCGCAGCTGATGGCCATGGAGTTCAACGCGCTGCTGCCTGCGGATCAGATCCCCGCCAAGACCGAGGGGTATGAGGGATTTTTCCATTTGTGCGACATGCAGGGTGATTGCGAGAACGCAACGCTGGTCTATATCATCCGCGATCATGACCGCGCGTTGTTTGAAGAGAAAAAGCAGGTCATCACCGCGGCTGCCGCCAAGATCAATGAGACCTGGGGCGAGGGCAGCTGCACACTGACGCTCAAGGACTCTTATTATAACATGAAAGAGATCATCGACGATCATATGTATACCATTGAGCGCGCCAAGGCTGCGATGCTGGAGCTGGGTATTCAGCCCGTTGTCACGCCCATTCGCGGCGGTACGGACGGCGCAAGACTTTCCTTTATGGGTCTGCCTTGTCCCAATCTGTGCACGGGCGGCGAGAACTTCCATTCCAGATTTGAGTTCTTGTCGATCGAGTCGCTTGTCAGAGTGGTTGATATCGTAGAGCGCATCCTTGTCAGCGCCGCAAAGGAGTAAGTATGGCAAAGTTATATTTCAAATACGGCGCGATGGGCTCATCCAAGACCGCAAACGCGCTGATTACCAAGTTCAACTACGAGGAGCGCGGCATGCGCGTCTGGCTGATCAAGCCCGCCATTGATACGCGTGACGGTGCGAGTGTGATCCGCTCGCGCATCGGCCTTGCGGCAGATGCGCAGGCGATCGGCACGGAGACCGATATCGGACGGGAATTCGAATCTCACAAGGATTGCCACGTCATCATTGCGGACGAGTGCCAGTTCTTTACTGAGGCGCAGATCGATCAGCTGCGCCGCATTGTGGACGAGTTGGATATTCCCGTGCTTTGCTTTGGACTTCGCACCGACTTTATGACCCGCCTGTTTCCGGGCAGCCGCAGGCTGTTCGAGGTAGCCGATTCGATCACCGAGATCAAGACCATTTGTACCTGCGGCAAAAAGGCCATCGTCAATGCGCGTATCGACGGGCGCGGCCGCGTGGTGACCACAGGCGGTCAGATTCTGCTTGGCGGCAACGATTCCTACGTGGCCATGTGCCACGCGTGCTGGAAGCAGACCATTGCAGCAGAGGAGAGCGAGGAAGGCCATGAATAAGCCTATGATCGTTGGCGTTGCGGGCGGTACGGGATCGGGTAAGACCACGCTGGCTGAGCATATTGCAAAGGCGTTTGGTGACAATGTGACCGTCATCGCACACGACAGCTATTATCACCTGCAGGTGGGCAAGTCGTACGAGGAGCGATGCCTGACCAACTACGACCATCCCGATGCAATTGAAACCGACCTGTTACGTGCACACTTAGACGCGCTTTGCCGCGGCGAGAGCGTGAACGTGCCGGTTTACGACTATACCATTCACAATCGCAGCGATAAGACCGTGTGCGTGCATCCCACGCCGCTGATCGTGCTGGAGGGCATTCTGATCTTTTCGGATGCGTCCTTGCGCGATATGATGGATCTGCGTGTGTTTGTGGACACCGATGCGGACGAGCGCATTTTGCGCCGCATTCTGCGCGATACCAAGGAACGGGCCAGAAGTCTGGATTCGGTCATTTCGCAGTACCTGACGACGGTCAAACCCATGCACGAGGCGTTTGTGGAGCCTTTTAAGCGTTATGCGGACGTCATTGTTCCGGGGGGCGGAAATAATCCCGTCGCGCTTGAGATGATCGTGCAATGCATTTGCAAGCAGACCGGACTGCATACAGTAAAGTAAGAGAGAATAAACTGAATTGATCGGGGGTGAGGGAATGAAGCGAAAATCTTTGGCAGCTGTGCTTTTTGTGCTGATGCTTATCTGTGCGCTTGCGTCCTGCGGCGCGCCAAAAGTGCAGCTTTATGAGAGCATCAGGGAAAACCCCGTCTCTCCCGTGCCGATCGTATGCCAAGGACAGGGAGAGCTTGCCGAGGGCGTTGCCCAGGCTGAGCGGTATCTTGCCCCTGCGCAGAGTGTGGCGGATTACATATATCAATGCCTGCTTGCAGAGCAGAGTGAGATCGATCTTTCGGATTACGGGATCGTTGCCGACCGGATCACGCTGCTGTATACCGAGATCATGAACACGCATCCCGATCTGTTTTTTGTCGATCCGGGGATTTCCTACACCTACAATTCCGCGGGATTTATCGTGTCCTTGATCCCCTCGTATCGGCTGAAGGGCGAGGCACTTGATCGGGCAAGAGAGGACTGCGCGCGTATACTGGACGAAATATGCGCGGGCGTTGACCCTGCCTGGAGCGATTTTGAGATTTCGCTTTACCTGCACGATTATCTCTGTCTGCATTTTGAATACGATACCGATTACGAGATCTACGACATGCATCAGTTTCTGACGCTCGGCAAGGGTGTTTGTCAGGCATATACTCTGACTTATATGGAGCTGCTTTCCCGCTATGGGATCAAGTCTGACGTCGCCATCAGTCAGAGCATGAATCATATCTGGAATATCATCATGCTGGGAGGCAAGCCCTACCATGTGGATGTGACCTGGGATGACCCCGTGCCGGACGCCCGTGGCAGAGCGTTGCACGCAAATTTTTTGCGCAGTGACGGTGGAATTGCCGCAACCGAGCATTACGGATGGGAAAGCGACTATGCTTGCACGTCCGATGTGTACGAGCGCACGTTTGTCACAGGCGTTGAGCACCCCTTTTCCTATACCGCAGGGAAGTGGTTTTTTGCGGATGGAAAGGAGCGAGCAGTTTTCGCAGCGGATTTTTCCACCATGCGCACCGAGCGCGTGCTGGAGATCGAACAAAAGTGGCAGGCTGAGGGCGGCGGATCGTATTATATTGACGCTTTTGTCGGCGTGGGCACGTATCGCGGCAATCTGATCTACAATCTGCCCGACCGCATTCTTGCGCATAATTTGCAAAGCGGTGTGACGGTTGAGGTGCAGATCCCGGCACTGGGGGGCAAGCAGATCTTTGGCTTGTGCGTGGTGGATGAGGTTGTGCATTACGCGGTTTCCGACGCACCGGACTCTGAGATGCAGTATCTGTCCTGTGATATTACGGATCTTGCAGACTATTTGTGGGGAGATGCCGATCAGAACGGCGTGGTGGACGGCAGAGATATCACGGCCATTCTGCGCTACGTAGAGGGTTTGCCCACCACGTGTCACACGGGTGCTGCCGAT
Organism: Clostridia bacterium; assembly: GCA_017408625.1. Next base: position 6,485 of record JAFQUG010000166.1, read on the forward strand.
CTTGACGACAATGGCGCAACCGACGCGCGCGACGCGGATATTTTGCGTCGATATCTGGTAGAAAACAATTAAATTTTCATAAATTGCGCGATGGGAGGCCCCCTACGCGCCAAGGAGGTAAAAATGGATTTTAGATTTGTGGACAAAAAGTACCGTCCCGTACCGTTCTGGTCCTGGAACGAGCGTCTGCGCACAGAGGAAACGCGCAGACAGATCGGACTGATGGATGACGTGGGCATCGGCGGCTTTTTCATGCACGCTCGCGGCGGTCTGCAGACCGAGTATATGGGCGAGGAATGGTTCGAAAACGTTTCCGCATCCATCGACGAGGCAGGCAAGCGCGGCATGCACGCATGGGCATACGATGAAAACGGCTGGCCCTCCGGCTTTGGCGGCGGTATTGTCAACGGCAAGGGCATCAAGTATCAGCAGAAGTATCTGCGCGTCAAGAAGTTCACGCCCGATCTCGAAGACCCCAGAGGCCCCGAGGTTATCTATTGCTTCGAGAATTACTGCTTCTACTACGAGGTCAACCCCTTCTACGTAGATACCCTGGACGGCGAGGTCATTGCCGATTTCATCAACGAGATCTACGAGCCTTACTATGCAAAGTACGGCACGACCTTTGACGGTTTCTTTACCGACGAGCCGCAGATCTCGCGTAACGGTATTCCGTGGAGCTTCATTTTGCCCGAGGAATACGAAAAGGCATACGGTGAGCCGATCTTTGATCACCTGATCGAGCTGTTTATCGAGCGCGGCGAATGGCAGCAGACCAGAATGAACTTCTGGAAGCTGGTCACCGAGCTGTTCTCCAAGAATTACAATAAGCAGATCTACGATTGGTGTGAGGCACACGGCCTGCTCTATACCGGCCACTTGGTACTGGAGGAGTCGCTGGAATCTCAGCTGACCAGTAACGGCGCATGCATGCCGCACTATGAGTATTACCACATTCCGGGTATGGACTGGCTGTGCCGTCCCATTTTCCCCTGCCTGACTATGGCGCAGCTTTGCTCCACCGCAGCGCAGACCGGCAAGAAGCAGATTCTGTCCGAGACCTTTGCGCTCTGCGGCCACAATGTCGGCCACGAGGAGCTCAAGAGAAACTACGAGTGGATGATGGTGCGCGGCGTCAATTTGATGTGCCAGCACTTAGAGGGCTATTCCTTGCGCGGCATCCGTAAGAGAGACTACCCGCCCGCAATGTATTGCCAGCAGCCCTGGTGGGCAGATTACAAGGTGTTCAACGACGCCATGTCCCGCATCGGTATGATGCTGGCAGAGGGCGAGATCCGTTACGACACCCTGGTCATGCATCCCCAGACCTCCGCATGGATCAGCTTCAACTGCGGTGATAACAAGGGACTGGGCGATTACAACAACGACATCATCAACGTCATGAATGCGCTGGACGCAAAGCACGTGCTGTACCACCTGGGCGACGAGATCATGATCGAGCGTCACGGCAAGGTAGAGGGCGGCAAGTTTGTCATTGGACAGCAGGCGTACTCCACGGTCGTGCTGACCAAGCATATCGCATACCTGCCCAATACCGAAAAGATGCTTGCCGAATTCCGCGCACAGGGCGGTCGCGTGGTTACGGTTGACGAGGTCGAGGGCTGCGATCTGATCGACAATTCCAATATTACCTATACCAAGCGTTACTACGACGGCTTCGAGCTTTACTATTTCGTCAACAGCACCGATAGTGAGCAGCCCACCAATTTCAAGGTTGGCAGCTACGGCATTGACATTGAGACCGGTGAGAAGGTTGACTTCTTCGGCACCTACAATTTCCCCGCATACGGCAGCCTTGTGATCGTTGACGACGGTACTGCTCACGCACAGGCACCCGCTCCCCGCGCACTGACCGAGGTTTGCCTTGGCGGTGACTGGGCAGTTGCATCCATGACCGACAACGCGCTGACGCTGGACACCTGCACCTACTGGTTTGACGGTGTGCTGCAACAGGAGAACGCTTGTGTGCTCAACGTGGCAGAGAGAGCTTACGAGCTTGGCCGCGGCGTGGATATCAAGTGCCACTTTACTTTCAACGCAGAAGTCATCCCCGAGCGCATCTTCCTTGCTTGCGAGACGCCCGAGATCTTCTCGATCAAGCTCAACGGCAAGGACGTTGACAAGACCGATTGCGGTTATTTCCGCGATCACTCCTTCCGCATGCTCAACATCGCAGGCCTTGTACAGAAGGGCGAGAACGTCATCGAGATGCAGGTTTACCTCAAGGAGAGCGACGAGGTTTACGAGAACCTCAAGAAGTCCAGAATCTTTGAGTCCGAAAAGAACAAGCTGACCTTTGGCACCGAGATCGAGCCTATGTATCTGGTGGGCGACTTCGGCGTCAAGGCAGACGGCAAGTTTGAGCCTATCCCCAACAAGGCGTACTTCTATGAGGGCGGCTTTGCGCTGGTCGAAGCACCCAAGACGCTGACCTTAAAGGAGATCGAGAAGCAGGGACTTCTGTTCTTCTCGGGCGAGGTCACGCTCAAAAAGACTGTCACGCTGGACGGCGCACCCTGCTGCCTGAAGTTTGACAAGAAGGGCATCAACGCCATTCGCGTCAAGGTAAACGGCAAGGACGTCCGCACCGTCATGTGGACTCCCTTCGAGGTGGATATTTCGGACTATGTCCAGGCAGGCGAGAACGAGATCGAGCTGACCTTGGTCAACAACCTGCGTAACCTCATGGGTCCGCACCACCATGCAGCAGGCGAGCTGCTGGCCGTTGCACCTCCTCACTTCTTTGACGAGGGCTGCATCTGGAACAACTACTGCGGCGGTTACTATACACCTAAGTATAGCTTTGTGGAGACAGGGTTGATCTAAAATCATTTCAAGGGGCTGTGTAAAAACAGCCCCTGTTTTCATTGAATGAAATATTTTTATACAATTTACTTCCCAAAATCGAAAATATGTTGAATTTGGAAAATGGATGTGATCGGAAAACAGAAAAAACGTGTTGTAATATTTTCAAAAATCATATTCTTGGATAAAAAGTCACGAAAGCGTCATTGTTTAGATGCCTAACCGGGTATAGTTCGGCAGGTGCGATGATACAAAAAAGCCTTGCCCCGCTGGGGAAGGGGGACCGCGGAGCGTGCTTGCACGCGGGCGGTGGATGAGGTTCCCATACAACCGCTCAAAACA
>JAFQUG010000167.1 GCA_017408625.1 Clostridia bacterium
GGGTGCGGTCATGTCGATCGACAACGTCTTAGCCGTGTTTATGCTGCCGCTTTTCGGTGCGCTTTCGGATAAGGTCAAGTCCCGCTACGGAAAAAGAACTCCGTTCGTGTTCTGGGGCTGTATCGGTGCCGTGATTGCTTTCGTGGTGCTGACGCTGGTGGATAACTGGCAGCTGGCACAGGTCGTGGTGACCGACATTCCCGATCTGCACGCCGCAATGAAGGCTCTTTCCGAAACCGATCCCGCCGCCGCTGCTGACATGGCAGAACAGATCAGACAAAAGACCATTGAGATCACGCTGGCAAACCCCTGGCCGCTGGTTGGCTTTATTGCCACGCTGCTGGCCGTGCTTTCCGCAATGGCAACCTTCCGCTCTCCCGCAGTTGCACTGATGCCTGACGTCACCATCAAGCCCCTGCGCTCCAAGGCAAACGCCATCATCAATCTGACGGGTACCGCAGGCGGTATCATCGTGCATGGCTTGGGCTCTGTGTTTGCAACCTCCAAGAACGTCTTTATGCAGTATACCGGCTACGTGCTGGCCGTCTGCTACGTCATGATTGCAGGCTTGTATATTTTCTTCTGGTTCGTCAAGGAAAAGAAGTGGGCTGCAGAGATGGAGGAACAGACCCGACGCCTTGGCCTTGAGGAGGTTACCGAGGGTGAGAATGCCGAGGAGCAGCGCAAGCTGTCCAAGCCTGAGCTGATCTCGCTGATGCTGATTCTTGCGTCGGTTGCGCTTTGGTATATCGGCTATAATTCCATTACCAGTAAGTATTCGGTCTACGCGACCAACATCCTGGGATTTGACTTTAACCTGACGCTGATCGTGGCGCAGGCCGCTGCTATTGTGGCTTATATTCCCGTGGGTATCATCTCGTCTAAATTCGGACGCAGAAAAACCATCCTGGCAGGTATCATCATGCTGGCCACCGCGTTCTTAGTCGGCCACTTCATTCAACCTACCACGCCCGCGTGGATCATGTTCCCGATCTTTAGCCTGGCAGGTATCGGCTGGGCAACCATCAACGTCAATTCCTTCCCCATGGTGGTCGAGCTTGCAAAGGGCGGCAACGTGGGCAAGTACACGGGGTATTATTACACCGCGTCCATGTCGGCGCAGATCGTCGCACCCATCGTGTCGGGTGTGCTGTACGACCTGATCGGCATGCGCCAGGTCTTCTTCCTGTTCGGTGCAGTGTTCGTCGTTTTCTCGTTTATCACCATGTTCTTTGTCAAGCACGGAGATGCCAAGCCCGCACCCAAGAAGAGTGCGCTGGAGAATCTGGACGTAGACGACTAACGGTATAAATGTAGGGCGGGGGCTTGCTCCCGCCACCCGTAGAGTAAGTAGAAAAGCCGCTCTTTCGAGCGGCTTTTCTTTGTGACCGAGAAAGTTATCCAAAGTATCCCCGGAGGGTCCTCCTGAGCGGAGCAAAAATTTCAATCTGTCATCCTCGAGCGCAGCGAAGGATCTTGATTGGAATTTTTGCGAAGTCGAAGTTTTGCGGGTCGAGGATGCGCTGTCAAGCGCACCGCAGCAAGCAAAACCGCCGCAGGCGGGATCTGCGCAGGTTTCTGACACGCCGCCTGCAGAAGTTGCATTCGATTGTGATATGTAAGGGGGAGGTAATCGGAGATCGACACGCATTAAGAACAGTTCAAAGGCTGAGTAGACATTTCAGAAATCTGCGCAGATCCCGCTCCGCGCTTCCATACGTCGCGCTCGCGGTTTTTCTTCGCTACATTCCGCAGCACACTGCGAATTTCGCTCCGAAAAACTTCGACTCGGTTGCTACGCAACCTTCACTCAGGATGACACACAGGGGGGACGGTGCGCCACGCTCGGGATGAACTCGGGGGATGGATTGGAACCATAATGGTTGAGAAAAACCGCTCTTTCGAGCGGCTTTTCTTTGTTTAGTGAGGCATTTCCACGGTATAACCGCCAAAGATTTCGTTTACGGTATTCATGTCCGAATCGGAAATACGCAGGTAATAATCCTTGTACAGGAAAATGCCTGATTAGGGGTTATAGAGAAGCTCGTGTATTTCATTGCTTTCGGTAATCGTGATCTCATAATTGGAGGAGTTCATATCCGGTGAGCCGGACAGCCATTCTCCAAAGTTCAAGATTTCCAAAATCAGGTCTCTTTGCGTGGGTGTCAAGGTGGCATTGTGTGCAACGTCGTCATAGGGCGAGTCTACTTCAACAGTAAAATAATCGGTGCTTTGATCGCTGCTGACCATGTCGTTGATAATCAGCCTCTGCTCGTCGGAGAACTGATAATAACGTCCCTGGCCCATCAGAATGCCGGTCTCGGTGCTGTAGGAGAAGAGGAACCCGTCAAACGCGATGCGATAGTCGCAGGTGACGTCAGGCTTGCCGTCTTGCCTTGTGGTGCTGTCAATGATGGCAAGCAGCTGTCTCGTTTCATCCGCGTCAAGCTCTTTGCCAAGCGCCGAGGACGACATGGAGGAGACAAAAATGGGAGAAGAAATCATTTCTACGGAGAAGTCGCCGTAGCCTGCTTTGACGTAGAAGCATACGAAGGTCATGTTTGCCTCGGAGTAGATCAGCTCCAGCGAATACTCGGGAGGTGCGGGATCACCGTCCACGGGGGCTGCGATAAAGTCGTAGTGAATGATATATTCACCGTGTCTGTTGCGCGTGATGCAAAACGTATTGAAGTTGTCGCCAAGTCTGATCTGCTCACCCTCGAACAGCTTTTTCGCTCTTTCTACGGTATCTTGCGCAGTATCCGGGTCAACGCCCATTTTGTGCAGCGAATCCACCAGTCTGTCTCCGGGGGTGATGCCGTGCGGCAGGCGCATATCGTTTGGCAGAGCGAGGCCGCCGAAATAGTTGTTGCAGCTGCCGTCGGGGTGGCGTGTATATCCGTATGCAAACAGGTTAGAGCCGTGCTCTTCGCCGCTGTAACCCGGTGCGTACTCAACCGAATACGAGTTCATGATGTCAAGCACGCTCTGATCATTCAGGTAGGTCTGCATGCCCACCGCTTGCTTGAAGGCCTCGGGATCGGTGGTGTTGAAGCCGTATTTCAGCAAAAATTCATGGAATTCGGTGGCGGAAACCGAGAGGGAGGGAACGTAGCCAAAGCCTACGATCTGCACGGCGTCTTCAAAGGTGAAGGTCTTTTCACCGGACCATATTACAAGATCGTACACTCCGCAGGTCGCCTGCTCGGGAATCTCAAAGGTGTAGGTGATCTCGCGGCTCTCACCGGGACTAATCACGGTATCCAGATATTCATCGAGTATATAACACTCCTCGTGCATAATCCTTGCGGCACCATCCATGGTCAACAGTGCATCCACATACCAATAATCAATAGAACAGAAGTCATACTCAATGATTTGATTTGAAATATTAGTCACACCCACCGTGATCTCAAACGTGCTGCCAAGGACACCCACCACAGGGCCGCCGCCCTGCAGGCTGTGCCAGAATTCAAGCCCGCCAACCACCGCGGTCTGCTCACCGTCGATCAGAATTCTGATCTGCTCGGGATTTATGCCCGCGTATTTGGCAAGCGTTTTTTGCAAGGATTCGATCAGCGCGTCGTAATTGTCGCAGGACGTGATTTGTGCGGACAGCGTGACAGTCACGGTTTTTTGTCCCGACGCGGGGAAGAATTCCTGCTTCATATACTCCCACAGCGTGTTGGGTACGACGGTCGCGCCCGCTTCTTGGTCGGTGACTTCCTCATAGCCGAGGATTTCGACCGCACTGTCCACTGCGTTCAGGTGCTTCCACGCTTCAAATACGTTGCCGGCACCGCCCGGCAGGCTGACGCGCTCACGCTTTTGCGCGCCGTTCTCGGTTGCGTAGTAGACCCAAACGTTCTGGTCGGGGCCCTTGACCGGCTGGTATTCAATATCCAATTTCTTGGGGATAAAGGGAACGACCACAAGCACTGCGCTCAGTATCAGGGCAAGCGCAGCCGCGATCAGCACGGGCTTGACCCACGCATACCTGCGGCGCGCGGCCTTGCGTGCAAGGTCGTCCTCGATTCGGAGCATGCGCTCGACCGCATCGGGATCGATGTGGCCAAGGCCGTCCGAAAACAAATTCTTATTCATCATTTCAAATAACCCTCGCTTTCCAAAAGCTGCCGCAGCTCCTGCTTGATGGCGGCAATTTCTTTGTTGACCGTGGACTTGCTGCACCCCAGCTTTTCTGCAATCTCGTCAATGGGGCGGCTCAGATAGTATCTGCTCATAAAGATATAGGCACGGCGATCGGAGAGTGTGCTTGTAAATGCGGTCAGCGTCTCGCCAAGTGCATTTGCCTCTTGTTCTGTATAAAAGGCGTCGCTGTCAGAGAGCATGTCGTCAAGGTCGGAAAGGGAAGAGACCAGCTCTGCGGGCACGCGCTTTTGCCGTTTGGTCGCCTTATAGCGATTGATGGCCGTGCGGCGCATGATCGAGAGCAGAAAAGCCGGGAATGAATCGGGTCTTGCGGGCGGAATCGAATTCCAGACGCGCACGTAGGTATCGTTCAAGCATTCCTCGGCATCCTGTGCGTCGTGCACGATGTTGCGCGCTAAGTAAAGCAGCTTTGTGCGATACTTGGCGTCGGTTTCCCGGATCGCGCGCTCGTCGCGTTCAAAGTAAAGATCCATGATCTCGCCGTCACTCATGCGGCCTTTGTCCTTGATGTTCATAACACACCTCCTTCGTTATAGATTTTTCGTGAAGGGCCTTCACTATAGATAGTCAACAAAATTTTGGGAAAGTGTAAAGGTTTGAAGATTCTTTTCAAAGATTCTGCCGGGTGCTGCCCTTGCAGATCCTTCGCAGCGCATCCCCTGCCCGTCATTCTCGAGCGAAGCGAAGAATCTTGGCAGGGGATGCTTGCTCAAGAATGACACCTTCGGTGTCGCAAGGGCTCGGTGTCATCCCAATTAGTATCTCGGAATGTCTATGCGGGGGCTTGCTCCCGCATCCGTCAGAAAACCTTGACGTCCTTGGCAATCGTATAGAAGCTGCCGTCAAAGATCTCCTGCTTGATTGCAAATTTGATGGCTCGCTCGCCCTCAAACAAACCGATCGCAAGCTCGTAGTCGCCTGCGGGAACGCTTCTGCAATCGGGGCGCAGAGTCACGGTCAGTTTTTCACCCGACAGCCAGGTGCGGTTGTCCGCGTCGGTGTCAAGCACGTACTCGCTGCCATCCGCGCTGCGCAGTCTGATTTTGAGATCAAACTTGCGGTAAGCGCGTGCCCAGCCGCGATTTTGCACGTCCAATGTGACGATATTGTGCGCCGAGCGGCGCAGTGCGGGTACGGTTGCACCCGTGATAAAGTACCAATAGCCAAGTCGGTTGGCGCAGTATTCGGTCAGATAGTATTCGTTTTTCAGCCAATCGCGGGGATAGCCGTGAAAGCCTGCAAAGGTGGCGTGCGTGCGCTTGAAGGCTTCCATGGCGGTCAGGCCGTCGCGAAAATGGTCGTTGTGCGAATGCACGTAGCCGTAGTGCTCCATCTCAATGGCGGCGGGGGCGTTGGCAGCCAGCTTGTCAAACGCCCAGGGGGCGCGCAGCGTGTCGTAATCGTTAACTTGCGTGTAGTAATTGCAGCAAACCGAGTCGTCCTGAATGCCAAAGCCGCGCTCGTAGGCATAGTCCAGGATCTCCTGCACCTCGTCCTGTCCGTGCGCGATACGGCTGCACATGTGGTCGTCGTTGCAAAGCACGGGCGTGTCGGGGAAGTACTTGGCGTGCAGGTCAAAGTGCTTTTTGGTTACCCATGTCGGGTAGATCACGCCGTCACCGTCGCCTGCCGTGTGACCTTCCCCCCACGTACCCATGGTGCCAACGTCAATGCATTCAATGCGCGGGTCGCCGTTGTAGCGCGCGCCGAATACTTGCATGAATTTTTCCAGACACTCAAGGAAAATGGGATCGCCGTAGTCGGGCTGCAGCGCACCCGAGGGCAGGCGGTATCCGCGTGCACCTTTTTTGTAGACGTAAGCGGGCGTTGCGTAGCTTAAGTTGGGGTCACCCTCATA
>JAFQUG010000168.1 GCA_017408625.1 Clostridia bacterium
CCTCGGGCTTTTTGGTGGTCTGCACCTTGATGACCCAGGTAGCCTTTCTTCCCTCGTCGGTCAGCAGGCCAAAGTAAGGCACGAAGCCCACGATCGAGCCCATGATATCAATGATGCCCGAGTTACGGTTACATCTTGCACCCAGCACCGAGTTTGCATACACCACAGCAGAGGACTCTGCCCAGGAAAGCACGTCGCCCTTGCCCGGCTTATTGCCCACCTCGTCCATATAGCAGGTACAGGAAAATGCCTTGTCGTCCATCAGACCAAGCTTGTGCAGCTGCTCCTCGTAAAAATCCTGCTTGGTATACATGAACTTATTGAAAACAAAATTCTGCAGCACGTTTGCGGGTACATTCTTGTCAAGAGGGCGAGGGTCAACCGAGAATTTCTGATCAGACACCACGCCTGCATCCAGCAGCTGCTGCATCAGATCGTACACGGGAGACATCACCTTCAAACCAAACGAGGTCACAAGGTGGTTATACTTGGAGGTAATGGGCACTAACTTTTCAGCCTCAAACGCGTCACCGTACATGACCAGCGTTTTCATGACCTTGGCCATGGTCTCGCCCTTCTCACCGTCCAGAATTGCCTGTTGTTCTTTTGTCAGTATCATAGACGTATATCCTTTCAAATACAATATCAATCCGATTTTCTTCGCAACGCGAAGAAAATCTACCGCAACCTTCGCCAAAGGCGAAGATTTCACTTGCCAGAAGGGCAAATTTCACTGTTGCAAAGCAACAATTTCACTGCACCGCAGGTGCAATTTCACTGCAATGAAGCTCTTAGAGCTTCATTGCCACGTCCCACGCGCCCCAAATTACGGTGCGCAGGTTACCGACAGCCTTGGCGTCACCGATCACGTGCACGCCCTTGGTTGCCACGGGGGCGGGATTGTAACCAACCGAGAGAATGACAGAATCCGCCTCGATCGCCTCGGTCGAGCCGTCCTTGTGCTTGACCACGACACCCTTGTCAGTGATCTCGCACACACCGGTCTCCAGCAGCACGGGGACTTGGTTGGTCTTGAAGAAGTCACGCAGATAAGAGGTGATTTCAAGACAGATGCCCTTGGTGGTGATCAGGTCGTCCTGCATTTCCACAATGGTGGGTTTTTTGCCCTGCAGGTACAGCTCGTATGCGATCTCGCAGCCTGTAAGGCCGCCGCCAATGACCACGACCTTGTCGCCAACCGTCTTGTTGCCAAGCAGGAAGTCAACTGCCTCGATCGAACGCTCTACGCCCGGGATCGGGATTTTCTTTGCCACGGCACCGGTTGCCACGATGACCTCGTCGGCATCCAAGGACTTCGCATCCTTGACTTCTGTGTTGAATTTGATCTCGATGGGATGCTTTGCCATCTCACGGATATACCACGCGATCAGATCGCGGTCCTTTTCCTTGAAGGAAGGTGCAGCGGCTGCGATGAACACGCCGCCCAGCTTGTCGCTCTTTTCGTACAGCGTGACCGTATGGCCACGCTTCGCACAAACGATAGCCGCCTCCATGCCGCCGATACCGCCGCCGATAACGGCGATCTTCTTTTGCTTCTTGGCGGGCTCGATGTAATATTTTTTAGACTGCATGGTCTGAGGATTGAGCGCGCAACGGGAAAGCCCCATGGTATCGGTCAGATCCTGCGTGTTTGCATGACCCTTGGAGCGTGAGAAGTTAAAGCAGCCCGCATGGCAGCAGATACAGGGCTTGATGTCCTCGATTCTGTCCTCGATCAGCTTGGTTACCCACTCGGGGTCAACCAGGAACTGACGAGCCACGCCCATACCGTCGATCTTGCCCTCGGCAATCGCCTTGGCAGCCACCTCAGAATCCATTCTGCCCGCGCAAACCACGGGGATATCCACAAACTGCTTGATATGTGCCACGTCCTCAAGGTTGCCGTTTTCGGGCATGTACATCGGCGGATGTGCCCAGTACCAGGAGTCGTAGGTACCGTTGTCCGCGTTGAGCATGTCGTAACCCGCATCCTGCAGGAACTTGACTGCCTTTTCGCTCTCTTCCATGCTGCGGCCTACCTCAACGTAGTCCTCGCCCGGCATTGCACCCTCGCAAAAGCCCTTCATCTTGGACTCAACCGAATAACGCAGGGAGACGGGATAATCCGCACCGCACTTTTCCTTGATCGCCTTGACGATCTCGGCTGCGAAGCGATAGCGGTTTTCAAAGCTGCCACCGTACTCGTCGGTACGCTTGTTGAAGAATTCTATGGAGAACTGGTCAAGCAAATAGCCCTCGTGCACCGCGTGCACCTCCACGCCGTCCACGCCCGCGTCCTTGCAAAGCTTTGCGGTCTTGGCAAAGGCCTCGATGATCTCATGGATCTGCTCTACCGTGATCTCGGGGCAGATGATATCGTGCGCCCATCTCGACGGCTGAGGGCTGGGGCTGGCAAGCTCGTGCGAGGTATCGATCACAGGCTTGATCACAGCACGGGTCAGCTTGTTCTTGTGCAGAGGCGCAATCAGATCGGTGATTGCCCAGGAACGGCCCATGCCTGCGGTCAGCTGGATGAACAGCTTTGCACCCGACTTGTGGATCTCGTCCATAAATTCCTTGAGATCCTCAAACATCTTAGGGTTCTGCCACAGCCACTTGCCCCAGAAGGTATCACGCACGGGCGCAATGCCGGGGATGATCAGACCGACGTTGTTGTCGGCACGCTCCAGAAACAGCTTTGCAGCCTCCTTGTCAAAGTGGCAGCCTGTCAGCTCAAACCAACCGAACAGCGACGTGCCGCCCATAGGACACATAACGATGCGGTTTTTGATCTCGACGTTGCCGATCTTCCAGGGCGTAAATAACGCTTGGTACTTGGGATCAGTTTGTTGATTCATAACACTTCTCCTATGTATGTTTATTTTTTATTTCCTTACAAAATCGTTTTGCACGCGCGGCGGGAGCTTTCTATTGTGCGCTCGGGAATCATCCGAATTTTTGTCAAGATCCTTCGCGGCGCATTCCCATTTTTTTCATTCTTGAGCGCAGCGAAGAATCTTAAAAATGGGAATGCTTGCTCAAGGATGACAGACAAAAATTCGCGCTTCACATATTATTTCCCTACGCAGAAATGTGCAAAAATGCCTGCGACCACGTCCTCGGAAACGGCCCTGCCATCCACCTCGGCCACGGCTGCCGCCGCCTGCTCTACATCCGAGCAGCAAAGATCGACCGGCAGACCCATATCGATGGCCGCAATCGCTTGGTCAATGTGCTCCATGGCTGCGATCAATGCCGCATGCTGGCGTGCGTTTGCCACCACGGCATCATGACGCAGATCGATCGCGCCGTCAATAAAGCGTTGATTGATCGCGTTTACCAAGGCATCAAAGCCCTCGCCCGTTTTGGCAGAGAGACTGACCGTGCAGGACGTGCACGCTTTGAGTCTTGCACAAAGTGCTTGCACCTGCCCGGCACTCGCGGCATCGGTTTTATTGATCACGCAAATCACGCAGCCTGCGTGATTTGAAAGCTTATGTAAAAGATCGTCGTCCTCGTCTGTCAGCGGCACGCAAGCGTCAAATACCGCCAACACCAGCTCAGCACTCTCCAGATGCTCCAGTGCCCTTTGCACACCGATCTGCTCTACGCGGTCGTCGGAGTCGCGCAAGCCCGCCGTGTCGTGCAAGCGCACGGTCACACGTCCGATGGCCGCTGTCTCGGTCAGCACGTCGCGCGTGGTGCCTGCAATGTCGGTCACAATAGCCGCTTCCCTGCCCACGATGCGGTTGTAAAGCGAGCTTTTTCCGCTGTTGGCTCGTCCGCAGATAACTGTGGGAATGCCCTCGGCTACCGCGTGACCTGTGCGATAGGTTGCCGCCAAGGCCTCGGTTTTTGCAAGCGCATCCACCAAAGCGTCGCGCATCTGCTCACGGCTCATATCAGCCAGATCCTCGTCGGGATAATCGATGCGTGCAAAAATGCTGGAGAGCACCATACAAAGTTCATCGTATATTTCATTGGTTTTTTTGCTGAGCCCGCCGCGCATGCCCGCACCCGAAAGCAGCATCTGCTCTCTGGTGCCTGCTTCAAGCAGGTTGCCCAGAGCCTCGGCAGCCGAAAGCCCCAGCTTGCCGTTGATAAACGCGCGCTTGGTAAATTCTCCCGCCATGGCAGGTCTTGCGCCCGCGGCTAGCAGGCAGGTCAGCACGCTTTGCGTAACCAGAACACCGCCGTGACAGGTAATCTCCACCGTATCCTCGCCCGTAAACGAATGCGGCGCATAAAACACTACCGCCATACCGTCATCGATAGGCACACCTCCGTCCGAGGCGTCCACAATGCGGCCGTAGGTCATAGAATTAGCACTCAACTCACCAAGGCGTTTGCCGCCCGCAGGCAAAAACACCCGCTCGGCAATCTCCACGGCACGCTCTCCGCTGACACGTATCAGCGCAACGCCGCCCTTACCGTACGGCGTACTGATCGCCGCTATGGTATCCGTCATCATATCCGTACCTCAACCTTGCATAATATATCAGTTTCATTATACATCATTGAAAAATATTTGTCAACTGTATGTGACACGTGCAACGAGGCAAAATGCTCTTGTTGTTTCGCACAAAAAAGCGTCGCAGCTTATGGGTGATGTCCTTCTCGGAGAATTTATAATAGGGGTATGGGCATAGCCCGATGCATTTGTTAAACAGATGCGAAACTTGCGATAAAAACATAAAGAGAGAACAATGCGGAAAGAAAAACCGCTTTGCTCTCTCTTTTTCTGCTTTTAGTGATATTCTTTGCTCTCGCAAAGAGTGATATGATTGCTATCGCAATCGTGATATTGAAGC
>JAFQUG010000169.1 GCA_017408625.1 Clostridia bacterium
CCATCCAGGTCGGCCGCACAGGCGTGCTGACCCCCACCGCAGAGCTCTCGCCCGTGAGATTGGCGGGCACGACCGTCTCGCGTGCGACGCTGCACAACATTGACTTCATTCGTGAGCGCGACATTATGCTTGGTGACGTGGTATCCGTACAAAAGAGCGGTGACATCATCCCCGAGGTGGTTTGTGCGCATCCCGAAAAGCGTGACGGCACGCAGATTCCCTTCCACATGCCTACCCATTGCCCCTCCTGCGGACACGAGGTGGTCAAGGCAGAGGGCGAGGTTGCCGTGCGCTGCATCAATCCTTCCTGCCCCGCGCAGCTCTCGCGCGGCATTGAGCATTTTGCATCCAAGGACGCCATGGACATTGACGGCCTTGGTCCGCAGATCGTGGACGCACTGATCGACGCCGATCTGATCCGCGACGCGGCTGATCTTTACGCACTGCGCGCCGAGCAGATTTCCTCTTTGGAACGCATGGGTGACAAATCCGCCGCCAATCTGATCGCAGCGATTGAAAAATCCAAGTCTGCAGGACTGGAACGTCTGATCTTCGCGCTTGGCATCCGTAACATCGGTCAGGTGGCCGCCACCGCACTTGCGCGCCGCTACGGCACGCTGGACGCCTGCATGAACGCCACGGCAGAGGAGCTTTGCGCACTGGAGGACTTCGGGCAGATCACAGCCGATTGCGTGATCGAATACTTCTCCCGTGCCGAAAGCCGCGAGCTTTGCGCACGCCTTGCCGCTGCGGGCGTGCTGACCGAGTCCACCGCCGCCCCTGTGGGCGACAAGCTGGCGGGCTTGACCTTGGTGCTGACAGGCACGCTGCCCACCATGGGTCGCAGCGTGGCCGAGGCTTTGATCGTGGCGGCCGGTGGAAAGACCTCCTCGTCGGTCTCCAAAAAGACCTCCTACGTGGTCGCCGGCGAGGCCGCAGGCAGCAAGCTGACCAAGGCGCAGAATCTTGGTGTGGCCATCATCGACGAGGCGGAGCTTTTGAGAATGCTGACTTAATACCGAACGATTAGATTGCGTGAAACACTATCCGTAGGGGGCGACGTCCTCGACGCCCCGTCCTACTTTAACTAGCTTTTTACAACTTTCATATTTCTTCGTACCTGCCCGGGGCGGTCGCCGCTTGCGGCATGACGTCGCCCCCTACCGACAGACGGTTTGCGCATCCACATGACTTTTGCAGTTTATGACATCGGACGCAGAATCATACCCCCGTATAATTCTTGATCCCCTGATAGATCCCCTGCGCGAAAAGCCCGGGATTCTCGTTCATCAGTGCCGCGTCTCCGGGATTGGTGATAAAGCCGAGCTCCACGAGCACCGCGGGCATGGCGGTCTTGCGCAGCACGTAAAGCCCCGAGCGCACGAACGTGCCGCGATTGGGCAGCCCTGTGACGTCCGCAACACCCGCAACCACGTCCCGGGCCAGATCAAACGCCGCGCTCTCGCGCGCATAAACAAAGGCCTCGGTGCCCGTGGCAGATGTGATCTCGGAGGCGTTGGTGTGCAGACTGATAAAATAATCGGCACCCCAGGCGTTTGCATCCTGCACTCTTGCCCGCAGACTGGAATTGAGTGAATTCCCCAGCTGCGTTTGCGCAGTCGGCCGCGACAGCCGCACCTCGTAATCGGGATCAGCCCGCAGCAGCTCCGCAAGCTCAATTCCGATACGGTAGGTGATATTTTGCTCGCGCAGACCGTTTCCCTCCGCACCCGCGTTGGGATTGACGGGATTGTGCCCCTGATCTATGTAAATCTTGATCGCCATATATTGCCCCCTTACAAAGTTTTACTCTTATTCTATGACAATCGAAAGGAATTTGTGATGAGTTCCATCAAATCAAACGAATACCGCGAGGAAAAGAACGCCATCGTGGGCGGCATGCTGTATCTTGTCGCCACGCCCATCGGCAACCTTGCCGATCTTTCCGAGCGTGCCGTCAAGGTGCTCTCCGAAGTGGATTTTATCGCCGCCGAGGACACGCGCAACACGCAAAAGCTACTCTCGATCCTGGGGATCTCCAAGCCCATGGTGTCTTATTTTGAGCACAACAAGCGCGAGCGAGGCGAGCAGATCATTGAAAGACTGCAAGCAGGCGAATCCTGCGCGCTGGTGACCGACGCGGGCACACCCGCCGTCTCCGACCCGGGAGCTGACCTTGTGGTGCTGTGCGCCGAGAGAGGCGTGAGCGTGACAAGCATTCCCGGCTGCTGCGCAGCCATCACAGCCCTCACGCTTTCCGCCCTGCCCACGGGTCGCTTTACCTTTGAAGGCTTTCTTTCCACAAACAAAGCCGAGCGTCGCGAGCACCTGGACGACTTAAAGCAGGAAAAACGCACCATGATCCTGCACGAAGCACCGCACAAGCTGCGCACCACGCTGCAGGATCTTGCCGCTGCCTTTGGCAAAGACCGCCGCATTTCCCTGTGCCGCGAGCTGACCAAGCTCAACGAGGAGGTCGTGCGCACCACGCTTGGGGGCGCGATCGAGCTTTACGAGCAAAAAGAGCCGCGCGGTGAATACGTGCTGGTCATTGAGGGAATCACCCAAGACCGTGCGCAAGAGGGTGCGTTCTGGCAGAATATGACCGTGCCCGAGCACGTGCAATTCCACGTGAACGCAGGCATGAGTCAAAAGGACGCCATCAAGGCTGCCGCCCGTGAGCGCGGCGTGCACAAAAACGAGGTCTACTCGCAGATGGTGGAGCAGAAAAATTCCGCAAAGTGAAATTTTTCATTGTTTAATTGCACAAAATCCCCATCATACCCAATGTTATCCCAAACTTATTGCACAATTTTGCAGTTTATATAATTTTTCTTGCAAAAAACTGTTGCACTCGGGGCACTTGTGTGATATGATATTAGTATATTTCAGTCCTACCAAACAGGAGTCTACGTTATGGAAAAATGTAAAGTCGGCGTCATTGGCGCAACAGGTATGGTTGGTCAGCGTTTTCTGACCCTGCTTGAAAATCACCCTTATTTTGAAGTCACCGCTCTGGTCGCATCTCCCCGCAACGCGGGCAAAACTTACGAGCAGGCTTTGGACGGCAGATGGAAGATGACCACTCCCCTGCCCGAAAAATACAAGAATATGATCATCATCAGCTCCGAGGACATTGAAACGGTCAAGAGCCTTGTTTCGTTTGTGTTCTGTGCGGTCAACATGAAAAAGGATGAGGTCAAGGCGCTGGAAGAGGCTTACGCCAAGGCCGAGATCCCGGTCGTCTCCAACAACAGCGCACACCGCTGGACGCCCGACGTGCCCATGATCATTCCCGAGGTCAACGCAGACCATCTGGAGGTCATTGAAGCACAGAAAAAGAGACTTGGCACCAAGCGCGGCTTTATCGCGGTCAAGCCCAACTGCTCGATCCAGGGCTACGTGCCCGCTCTGACCGCCTTGAAGGATTTCGGCATCAAGGAAATGGTGGTCACCACCTATCAGGCAATCTCGGGCGCAGGCAAAACCTTCAACGAGTGGCCCGAAATGATCGACAACATCATTCCCTTCATCGGTGGCGAGGAAGAAAAATCCGAGCAGGAGCCCCTGCGCATCTGGGGTAAGGTGGAAAACGGCGAGATCGTCAAGGCAGAAGGCCCCGTGATCACCTCGCAGTGCATCCGCGTGCCCGTGACCGACGGCCATATGGCTGCTGTGTTTGTCAAGTTTGAAAACAAACCTGACAAGGACGTCATCCTGGAGCGTTGGAAGAGCTTCTCCGGCAAGCCCCAGGAGCTGGGATTGCCCAGTGCACCCGCACAGTTCATTACCTACATGGAAGAGGACAACCGTCCGCAGACCAAGCTGGACCGTGATATTTACGGCGGCATGGGCGTCACGGTCGGCTGACTGCGCGAGGACACCATTTACGACTACAAGTTCGTGGCCCTTGCCCACAACACGCTGCGCGGCGCAGCAGGCGGCGCGCTGCTGAGCGCAGAGCTGCTTTATAAGCTGGGGTATTTTGATTAAATTTCGCAAAAGTAAAGGACAGAGGTACATAATACCTCTGTCCTTTTGTTATACAAGATCCTTAAACATTAAATCATCCATACTTACACCCAATTTCATGGCAATCAATAGTACTGTCCGAATATCCGGTACTGCCGCCCCTCTTTCCCATTTTGAGACTGCTTGAGGTGTGACATGCAGCATATTTGCCAACCGGGCTTGTGTCATCCTCTGCTCCTGCCGCAGGCTGCGAATATTTCGCGCGAAACGGCTCAGCATTTCTTTTCGATCGGAAGCCAAAGCTCACAGTATCTTTGGTGTTGCATCTCGCCTTCATACCAATGCGTAAGCAATAACTCCGGTGCATTGGCAAGCTGATATCCAGAGCTTGGCAACCATTCACTCACGATTCTCTTTCGCAAATCCAAAAAGACTGCCGTAGGAAATCTGCATCGCTCGGTTTCAAAAATTGCATACGTGCCTTTTGGAATGGTGACGTTTTCAAAATACTTTGCGCATTCTTCACCAAGTATGCCTCTCTTATTCAAATTGTTGCGACAGTATTCGTTGAGTTGACTTGCAATATAGAAATCATAGCCGTCATCATCAATATTGGTGACTATATCAAACGTATTGACCACGTCTCCGGAAAGCCCCTGAAGGATATACTGTAGGGGTCTTGTAGTAACGTACATTTCTTCCTCTTGCTTAAAGCGTTCACCCGGAACACCAGTAAAGCGACGCTTATACCCGGTCAAAATCATTTGTTCTTTTTCTTCAATTCTGTAATTCATGACACTACCGCCTTCCAATGATATTTTGATAGACAGGCGAGAAAAGGATTTGAGCGTTTTTCCGTTCGTACGCGCTTCGGACGGCGACATACCGTGAAACGCGCGAAATGCCTTGGCAAAGCTATCCGGGCTATCATATCCATATTTCAAGGCCACGTCAATGACCTTTTCCTTGCCATCTGCAAGCTCAGCGCCTGCTAGCGACAAGCGACGCATACGAATGTACTCGCCAAGCGTATAGCCGCAGAGGATACTGAACACTCTTGCAAAGTGATAACTTGATGAAAAGCTCTCTGCAGCGACCTTTTCATAGTCAATTTCCTCGGTCAGATGCACCTCAATGTAGTCAATTGCCCGTTGCATTCCCACGATCCAATCCATCTCTTTGTCCCTCCCATCCGGCAATATTCTATCATAAACCATAAGAAAAATCCCGACATTTTCTGCGCTTCGATGTCGGGATCTTTCATTTGTACAGGCCGCCGTAGCACCAACCTTTTATAAATATTCCTCAATCAACGCCGCCACGCTCCTTGTGGTACGGCTGACGCGCTCGAGCACCACGGGCATGGCACTTTGCATGGCATAGCCGCAAAAATCGGGGGCGAGAAGCATATCCAGATCGTTCTCACCGTCGCCCACGGTCAGGATGATCTCGGGCTCAATCTCGCGACACGCGCACAGACAGCGAATGCCGTTTGCTTTATTGGTACCTACCGGGACAAAATCAATGCCCTGCGGACTTGGCATCAAGCCCTTGATCCGCCCCGGAAACATGGCCTCGCAGGCATCCCTTACAGCCAAAGCATGCTCCGGACAGGTGTAATAGCCCGAAACCTGATATATACGGTCCACACGCACCTGGTCAATCATCAACACAGTCTCGTCCGCACGAATATCGCTGTCAGCCAAGGCAGATACACTGCCCCAATCATACGAAGCGGACACGTAATGCGCTTCATACCGATGAATCTCGTGCAACAGCGTCTTGGCCATGCGTGGAGAAACACAGGACTTTCCTACAGCGTTTCCCTCGGTGTCTGTCATGACTGCACCGTTACAACCCACCAAAAAGTCATAAGGCACAGCATCCTTGTCCATAAACTTTTTCAAAGAGCCAAGGTTTCTGCCGCTGACCATGCCGAACAAATTGCCTGCGGCACGCCATTTTTGAATGGCATCCATATTTTCTTTACTGACCGTTCCGCCCACGTTGAGCGTACCGTCATAATCGCATGCCAAGATCTTCATCAGTCAATTACCAGAGCTCCAAAGTATTCGGGACGGTGAAAATCGGGGGTTTTGGTCTTCACGCGATTCCACGAGCCGTAATGCGCCACCTCCGTCTCGTCACCGCACTTATAAAAGTTGCCGCGGAAGGCATATCCGGGCACGAATTGCTCGGCGCGGATACCGTAAACCGCATCCAGGATCGAAAACGGAATCTCTGCCACAACGCCCCATTCCTCATCGGTTGCAAAAGGCGTAACGGTGGGAAGCTTGCCGCCCGTCAGATTGATCAACGGCGTGCGGTTCTCTCTTCCCACGCCGCAAAAGGATAGCAGCGTGCCCTTGGCATTCATTTCCATATTGATATACCTGCTCGATTCGTGATCGAAGATTGCAAAGAATTCCAGGCAGGAATCGGTATAGACGGGCTGGTTATGCTCCTCATACACCGCGCGGGGATTGGTCTCCTTGCACGTCATGCGTAAAACAAAGCCAAAGGACGGGATCATGATCATCTGTCCGTAGGCCAGCGGCATATATTCCTTGCTCCATGCATACTGATCGATCAGCGCGCGCGGCACGTCCGACCAATCCTCGGGCATTTTGGCGTATGTATATACTTTGTATTCTTGCATATGAACCTCCAAAACACAGCTCGTATTCTGTTTTTATTATAGCAGAAATGCGTGGGGTTGTCAATATTGGGGCTCATTTCGTAGGGGCGGATTTTGCTTGCAAATCACCTCCCACTCAAAAGGGACTGCCGATGGGACTGATCAATCAACGAAAAAACAGCAGAAATTTGTTCGATTTTGAGCAGATTCCTGCTATTTTTCTTATCCAAAATGTGAAAGAGCAACACCCCCGCTGTCGCTTCGCTCCATCTCCCCAAGGGGAGAAAGGGCTTTGTTGTCCTATGGGATAGGCAACCAAGATTGTTTTGAGCGGTTTTATGGGGACCTCATCCGTCGCAAGCTTGCGTATGCCACCTTCCCCAGCGGG
>JAFQUG010000170.1 GCA_017408625.1 Clostridia bacterium
AAATAGCAGGAATCTGCTCATGTCAGAGCAAACTCCTGCTGTTTTTTTCACTCAGTTCACAGTCCAATTGACATTTCAACGGCGTCTTGGAACAATGTCCGAGATCATTCCTGTTTTTTTATAGCGTACGATCAAAAAGATGATCAGTCCCCAGGAAATACAACTCATGATCAGCGTCACGATTACACCTACGCCATCGTTTCTCTCGTGCTCTGCCACTTATTCCTCATAAGTCAGCACGTATTCGCCCTGATGCTCCAAAGAGCTCAGATTCCGTTTTTTGTCAAAAAGAACCGTGATCTGATCGCCCTTTTCCAGACCGTTCAGCACGCGTTGGCTGACCAGATCAGATACGATCTGATCTATTTCCAAGGGCTTCTCATTTTCCTGCACGTATATGTAATATACTTCCGAATCAGAGCCTCTGTGCTCATATACCTTAAGCTCATACTCCGAAAACGTGCAAACTTGCTCTGTAAAGTGATCCATGGAATAGGATGCAGTAGTCGTGGCAATAAAGCCTGCGGTAAAAAGCATGGCAAATAATGAGAGAAACACGCAAAGGACGATCAGACCAATCTTTTCGGAATTCACTGCTCCTCACCACCCTTTTGCATCTCTTCCCATACCTCGCGCAAGCCGCGCACGCAGGCGCCGTCCTTGCCCGTGGTAGTCTTTGCATGCCACAGAGCGCTGACAATGGCCTCCTCCACAGCCTCGGCCGTCATGTCAAAAATGGGATCAATAAAGCTATCATGCAGCGCGTCAAAATGCTGCACCGCCTTCTCGGTCGCGTGCGGCACGCGATTTGCGGTAGTAAACGCAATGGCCACGTCACCGCTGCCGTTGCCCATATAAGAGCCTGTGCGCGAAAGGCCGACACCCGCGCGCTTGGCCACGCGGCGCAGCTGACGCTCCGAGAGCGGCGCGTCGGTGGCGACGATCATAATGATCGAGCCCTTGTCCGCAGCGTTGTCGCGCTCCTGGGTTTCGCGGCCCACTTGTCTGCCGTCGATCATCAGCCTTCCCCTGCTGCCAAAGTTGGTCAGCACCAGCGCGCCCACCGTATAATTTTGCCCGTCAATGCTCGCAATTCTCGAAGCCGAGCCGATGCCGCCCTTAAAGCCAAGGCAGCACATGCCCGTCCCTGCACCGACCGCGCCTTTCTCAAAGGTGTCCGCGCATGCGTCAATGGCTTCTCGCACGTGTGCCTCGGTTACGTGCAGGCCGCGGATATCATTCAGCGTGCCGTCGTTGCACTCGGCCACAAGCGCATTGACCGTGCCCGCGCTGCCGCCGATATCGGGATTTTGCTCCATCATGTACCTGACCGTGGCCGTCATGGCCGTGCCAACGCTGAGCGTATTGGTCAGAATGATGGGCGTTTCAATCGTGCCAAGCTCGTCCACCTGCACAAGCCCCGCTGTTTTTCCGTAGCCGTTAAACACAAACGACGCCGCCATGACCTTGTCCGCAAACAAATTGCCGCTATGGGGCTTGATGCAGGTCACGCCCGTGCGGATATTGTCGCCCTTGTGCAGAGTTACGTGCCCGACCAGCACGCCCGGCACGTCGGTGATCAGATTTTTCTCGCCGCGCTGTCCGCGGCCTATCGTAAAGGGTGAATACGCAAGTCCCATATTGACCTCCAAAAGGAATTCCTGCATTTATTATAACCGATACCTGGCAAGAAATCAAGAGAAAGGCACCAAAAAGGGCTACCTCCAAAAGAGATAGCCCCGATAATTATACGTACAAATGTGCACCGATGGTCTTGCTGACCTTGCAAGCAGGCTGCAGATAGTCCATTTGCAGCGCCTGCAGCATCACGTAGCCACGCGCAAAATATCCGGATTCCACAGCGGTGTTGATCTGATGTGTGTTATCCGCGAACACTGCAGGCAGATCGGCCTTGACAATCTCATAGATCTTTTCATACAGATCCTTGAGCTTGATGCGTGCCGCCTCGGTAAGCACCTCGAGTGTTTCAAGCTCTTTGCGGTCCAATGCCTTAACCTGCTTTTTGATCTCCTCCCAATCAAGCACCAGAATGGTGGGTACATATGCGCCATTCTCTTCTCGCAAATAACCAAACTCTGCCAGCTGTGCCGCAATATTCTCTGAGCCCTCGGAATCTCGCCCAAGGCATATCCACGCAGCATGCTTGCCTGCTCCTCGCTCAGATAAGGGGGCGTTTGATCGCAGATGCCGTCAAACTCATAGCGGAACTGCTGAAAGCCGTATCCGCTGCCGTGATTGCCGACAAAGCAGGGCTCGCTTACTTCATGGCATAATTCATAGCCGATCATATCCCAAAAGCCGCCCTCGGGGCGCTCGGTAAAATGGGGATGCACGCGAGGTGCTTTGTACAGAAACGAATCATACGCCAGCATCAAAAGCGACCATTTTGCGCTTTCATAATCGGAATACGTGCCGTAGTATGCATATCCCTGCGTAGTCAAGGCTTTGTTCAAGTACTCGGTAAAATCAATGAGCGCCTTGGTGATCTCGGGCGCGGCACTCAGCTGCGCGGCGTGTACCTTGAGCTGCGTCGCTGCGCTGATGATGGGAAAAGCGGTCTGATATTTGCCGTCCTGCTTGGTCAAAAAGGTCTCGCGGGTAAGATACTCCAGCTCGTCCTCCATATAAGGCAGCGCCACACCAAGCTCCAATGCCAGCGCCTCTGCTGTGCTGGGGTTGGCATAAGCCTCCAATGCGATGTTCTGATACATTCTGTGGGCATACCAGTTGATACTATAGGGTTGATTATTCACTCCGGGCTTGGAAACGTTGAACGAATACGCGATTTTCTCGGGCCTGTAGCTTCTGACTCCAAATTCTCTTGCCATATTCATACCTTCCTTCAATATTTTTCGGGCGCGCTGCAGCCGCTTTTTGACGGCCTCGCACGAAAGAGAATTTGCAAGAGCAATGTCCTTGATGCTCTTATTTTGCATGTAGTACGCCACAACAATATTGCGATACTCGCTTTTGATAAACGCAAGCTCCCTGCGCAAAAGCGCAAGCTGCTCGGCTTTGATGGTTTGCGCAAGCAAATTTTCGCTCTCATCCTCGATCTCGCAATCGGAAATATCGGCACCGGTCACCGACTCTCGCTCCCTGCGTATAGCGTCCGCCCATGCAGCATAACGGTTTTTGGCGATCTGCCAGACCCATGCGGAAAAATGCTCGGGAACGGTGCCCACGTGCAACGCCGACATCACCTGCAGTGCAATGTCCTGCGTCAGATCCTGTGCATGACGCTCATCCCCTGTCTTTCTCAGACAAAAATAAAACACCTTTTCCATGTAGTTCTCGCAAAAGTTGGTCATCAATCGCTCATGCATGCTTTGCATTCTCTCGCCTCCCTTCATTTATAAAGTGTGAATTTTACAGAATTGGGGACATAGTATTTACGAAAATGATAACAAAAAGCAGCGGGAGTGTCAACAAAAAAAGTCCCCGACAACTGAACTGTCGGGGATCTGATTTTAATACCGTAAACTTTTGGGCGTGACGCGCGTATCGCTTGGGATGGCAATCCAATCGGGGTGATCGGGATCGATGATAATCCCCCAATTCTTTGATGGGTAATGTGCATCGAGATATTTCATCACATTCTTCATCCGAGCCTTGAAGATCTCCTTATCAATACCTCGCAGACGCATGTAATCCACGCAAGCCTCGCGTGTAGAAAATACGGGCAAAAACTCACCGACATAACGCTCATTTTTCATGATTTCGTACTTCACGTGCCCGTACTCGTCAAGACTGTACGGTGAAAAATAGTAAAGCACTTTGTCTCTGTTGATATCTACAAATTCCTGTCCGGACATTGCACCAAAGCCCAATTGCTCCTTGGTTTCCTGCCAGATCTTTTCCTTGCTCTTAAAGAAAAACCTGACCCCACGTTCTTGCAGGTTGAGGTCTTCCCCATTGGCAAGATCGGTCCATTTACGCCAG
Source organism: Clostridia bacterium (assembly GCA_017408625.1). The sequence goes on from JAFQUG010000170.1 coordinate 3,964, forward strand.
CGCAGCCGCGTGCTGTCTACTGCGGTATTGTGAAAATGCGAAAGACGATCATCTTGCGAAAGGTGCTTCTCATCAAAAGCAAGCATAAAAATGCCTGCATCTTTCTCTTGAATACGGTAACCCATGTCCGGTGGTGAAAAATGCACGATGGCATAGGCCTTTTGCGCCACATTCAAAATAAGCAGAAAGCGTTTTACACGGTAACATGCTTTCAAAAATATCAGATTCCCATCTGCGCTGAAATCCACTTGCGGATAAAAATTCATAAAACGAATGGGCAGGATAAGCTCAGGGGCGTGTTTATCCTGATATACCGCGCAAAATCCACGGTAGTCGCACATGCGAACCTCCAGAATTGAGTAGATCAGACATGCCACCTGCTCGTCCGGCGATTCAAACATTTGATAATGCGGATAGGCACCATGCTTTTCGTCACTCCACTTGGGCAGCGTTTCCTTGTCGATCTCCCAGCCTTGAACATTCACGATCCTGCTCATCATCAAAATTCCTCTCTGTGCTCCATAAAGAAATCAAAGTATTTGCGCACGTTGGGCAGGTCGGTCCATTTGCTGACCGAGGCGGGATAAGCGTCCAGATCGTAGATTTTCGCACCCTGCATGGACAAAAAGACGGGCGAGTGCGTAGCGATAATAAACTGGCAATTCCCTGCTCGCGCCGTGGCCGCAACGTAGGCCGCAAGCTCGATCTGATACTCGATCGAGAGACTGTTTTCGGGCTCGTCCAGCAGATACACCGCGTTCTCTTCGATGCGGTCAAGAAAATACCGCATGGCGGTCTCGCCGTTGGAGCAAAGGTCAATGTCCTGCGCGACGCGTTTTTTAATATAAGCCGATTGCGTTTTTTTAGGCGAGAGGATCTCTCGCACCTCGCGCCACCGCTCGTAGTCGTCAAGTCCGTGCAGCCTGCCCACCTCGGGATCCCCTCGCATCGCCTGGCCATGCACCGAAACGTACTTGTCAAGCAGCTGATTGCGTTTGTCGTCTATGCCCTCGTTGACGGCGCGTGCGCTGAGCGCATAATCAAACACGTCGTCACTACTAAGCACGAAGGACGCGCGCGGCCGTTTGGCGTATTCAAGGTAGCACATATCCGCAAAGGTGTCAAAAAAGGGCGCGTCGTTGAATTCGGAATAGCGCGCCGCACCCATTTTGCGCGCAATGAGATTGAGCAGCGTGCTCTTTCCCGATCCGTT
>JAFQUG010000171.1 GCA_017408625.1 Clostridia bacterium
GATCAGACAGGGCTTGAAAGAGCATTTGGAAAGGAATGGTGTATATGTCTGAACAGTTTTTGATTTTGGATGCGATTGGTCAAATTGACGACGCATATTTGGAACAGTATTTTGTTATGAAGCAAGCCTTTGCAAAAAAGGCGCAAAAGGGAAAACGAGCAAGAACGTGGATCGCGTTGAGCGCGGCGTGCCTTGTTTTGGCGGTTGCCTTGACCATTGGTACGGCCTTGAACGGACGGTATGATCAGCCTGTGTACCTGGAAAACGGAAAAATCGATATTTCGTCCTTGCCCGGAGCGCAGGTGGTGCAGACTGATGAGAATTGTTTTTCGAGTGTGGTGGGTGATGTTTATTCTCCCGACGGGTATATTGCAATGGCTCAAAAAACGACCAGTATTATGTTGTATGGAACAGCTCAAAACGTTCAAACCGTGAAAATTGAGGAAGCAAACGGTCGTGTTTGGTATATTACTACTTTTGAACTTGTTGTAATAGAAGCGGTTAAACATTGTGAAGATGGGCAGATACTGACCGTGGTTTCAGTCAATTGTGGCGAGCCGGAGTGGGATTTCAGATGGTCAAGTAATATTGATATTATCAATCAGCCAACAGGATTTTTTCACTTAAGAACAAATAAAAAGGAAGATACTTGGAATATGAATTCTCAGGAGTATGCAATATCTGAGTTTGGAGATTATTATGCAATGAGTGAGTTTGAATGCGACGGTGAATATATGATATATTACAGAATGCCGATTAGCTTGGATGAGTTGAAAGGTAGCGGAGACTAACATACAAAGTAAACTTATTCTGATTGTTTCTTGGATAAATGCGTATTCAAGAATAATGGAAACACCTGGATGAAGTATACCGAATAACAATGGCTATTGGGGAATAAGAAACATTATCTGAAAACAGGGTGGCATGGATGATGCCACCCTGTTTTTGTGATCAGCAACCCTTTGACCTTCGTTTGAAAAAAATGGTCATTAGCATTGACTTTATCTTTCCTTTGTAGTATAATTATCTTGGATGTTTGTATACACTTTGGAGGACAGTAAAGTGCTTGAGAAATTGAACCTGAATCTGAGTCGCGATATCGGTATCGACCTGGGTACTTGTACCGTGCTGGTCCACGTCGACGGCAAGGGCATCGTGCTCAACGAGCCCAGCGTGGTCGCCGTGGATACCACCACCGACAAGGTCGTCAAGGTTGGTAAAGAGGCTCTTGCCATGATCGGCAGAACTCCCGACCATATCACCACCATGCGACCCCTTAAAAACGGTGTGATCAGTCAGTATGACGTCACGCTGCATATGCTCCAGTACTTTATTCGTCGCGCTTGCGGCAATACCGTGTTCCGCCCTCGCGTTATGATCGGCGTGCCAACCGGCATTACCGAGGTCGAGGAGCGTGCCGTGCTGGACGCTGCTGCCGAGGCAGGTGCACGCAAGACCTTTTTGATCGAGGAGCCCAAGGCGGCTTTGATGGGCGCGGGCGTGGATATCAATTCTCCCATTGGCAACATGATCATCGACGTCGGCGGCGGCACCACCGATATTGCCGTGGTTGCCATGGGCGGTATCGTGGTCTCCGAGTCGGTCAAGATCGCGGGCGATAAGTTCGACCTTGCCATCATGCAGTACGTGCGCCGTCAGTATAATCTTCTGATCGGGGAGCGCACCGCAGAGGCCATCAAAATTCAGATCGGCGCGGTATACGACCATGGCGAGGCCAAGACCATTTCGGTCAAAGGCCGCGACCTGGGTACGGGTATGCCTCGCGTCATTACGCTTTCCTCCAAGGAAATGATGGAGGCTATGATCGAGCCCGTGACCGCAATTTTGGACTCTGTTTGCGCCATCATCGAGCGCACGCCCCCGGATCTTTTGGGTGACATTCTCAAAAACGGCATCTATATGGCGGGCGGCGGCAGCTTGCTTTACGGCCTTGACAAGCTGATCACGCGCGTGACCGGCATCAAGACCACGGTTGCCAAGAATCCCATCTCCTGCGTTGCCATGGGTACGGGCAAATACCTCTCGGGTATCAGCCAGTTCCGCGACGTGGCGGGAGGCCTGACCCGCGATGCGGACACCAAGCCGAACAGCAAAAAACAATAACGAAGAGGATCTTACTATGGAATATATCGTCAAGGGCTACAAGCCCGTCAAGCTTTTTGAATACTTCGAGGACATTTGCGCCATTCCGCACGGCTCGGGCAACGAGGCGGCGATCGCGGATTATCTGGTCGCATTTGCCACGTCGCGCGGACTGGAATACCATCGCGACCACGTCAATAACGTTTTTATCAAAGCTCCTGCCACACAGGGACTTGAGGATCGCCCTGCCATCCTGCTGCAGGGACACACCGACATGGTGTGCGAGAAGAACAACGATACCGAGCACGATTTTCTGCGCGATGGTCTTTCGCTGTTCGTCGAGAATGGCTGGCTTGGTGCAAAGGGAACTACGCTTGGCGGTGACGACGGCATTGCCGTTGCCATGATGCTGGCCATTCTGGACGGCGAGATGCCGCACCCCGCTGTGGAATGCCTGTTCACGGTAGAGGAAGAGGTTGGCCTCCTCGGTGCGGAAAGCTTTGACTATTCGCTTGTCAGTGCGTCTCGCATGATCAATATGGACAGTGAGGATGAGGCTTACGTGACGGCAGGATGTGCAGGCGGCTTGCGCACCGATCTGACCGTTCCCGTGACGTATGAGGACGCCAAGGGCGTAGCTGTTGAGATCAAGCTGGGCGGCCTTGCGGGCGGACATTCGGGTGCGGACGTGCATCTTGGCAGAGCCAATGCAAACAAGATGATGGGCAGAATGCTGCTCGCGCTTTCCAAGGAGTTTGATTTCAGGCTTTGCGCAATTGAGGGCGGCAGCAAGGATAACGCCATTCCGCGTGAATGCACGGCTGTGGTGTGCGGCAAGGGACTTTTGGCCATGCCCGCCAAGGTGGCAAAGCTGACCAATGAGATCAAGGCTGAGCTGTGTGCCGAGGATTCGGGGTTTTTCATGCAGTGCAAGACGCTGGAGGTGCCCAAGACCTGCATGGACAAGGACAGCACCGCGCGCGTGATTTGCGCTGTGGGCACGGTGGCAAACGGTGTGCTTGCCATGAGCAACCATATTCAGGGTCTTGTGGAGTATTCTCGCAATCTGGGCATTGTCCGTACCGAGCAGGGTGGTGTGCATCTGACGCTTTCCTCCCGTTCGGCAATTGAGAGCCAGCTGGACGCTTCGATCGACGATCTGGATGCACTGGCAACGCTTTGCGGTGGCAGCACGCGTCATCACTCCCGCTATCCCGGCTGGAGCTACGCGGTAGAGTCTCCTTTGCGTGACCAATACCTGGCAGCCTATACCGAGCTGTTTGGCAAGACTCCCGAGGTCAGTGTGATCCATGCGGGACTGGAGTGCGGCATCATTCGCTCCAAGCTGCCCGAAATGGATATGATCTCGGTCGGCCCCAATATGCGCGATATCCATTCTCCCGCAGAACGCCTTGATCTTGCCTCCTGCGAACGCTTTTGGCAGGTCATTACAAAAATGATGGCACAGTAAATAGGAAAAATTCGCGGTCGCATGCAGGTATGTATGCGGCCGCGTGGCATTTTGCACAAAAAAACTTGCAGGAGTCGGAAATCCTCTTGACATAATGGAAAATGTAGTGTAAAATGAAAGGTACAAGATGGGCAAGGTGTGCCCGGATTTGAATATTTCGGAGGTATTTGACATGAAAAAGATGCTGAGCCTGCTGCTGGCACTCTTGATGCTTGCATCCTTGCTGGTTGCATGTGCGGAAACGAATGATCCCGAGGGTGAGAGCCAGGGTGCACAGTCTGAGGCAGAAACAGGCGATCCCAACTATACTGACGATGTCCCCGAGCTTTCGTTCGGAGGCGAAACCGTGACCATTCTGTCCAGAGACAAGTTTGGTGTAAACGACGAGTTCTATGCAGAATCCAATACCGACACACAAA
>JAFQUG010000172.1 GCA_017408625.1 Clostridia bacterium
CGAGAGCAAGGCACTTTACGATCAGATCATCCCGGGCGTGCTGACCTATCTGTTGGAGCAGGGAGGCGCGGGGGCTGAGATTTTGCGCGGCAAGGGCGGCGTGCAGCAAAGCGTGATCACGCGTGACAGCTACGTGGCGGCTTTGTGCTCGCATCGCATCAAAAAGAGGATCGAGGTGCATTATTGCTCGATCTCGCGCTCGCACGAGCTGCGCTTTGCCGTGACCGACATGGTCAAATATACCGAAAACCGTATCCGCGCCCATATGGGCGTCAAGTCGCGCCTGAGCGTGACAACGCTCTCGGATGCGATCAAGCGTGAAATGGACGCATATCTGGATCAATACGTACCAAAAATGAAAAGCCGCGAGCAGGAGCAGACCGAGCAATACGAAAGGCTTTACGATCTGCCCGCTGCGCCCTTGGATCTTTCGCACAGTGCAGAGATCGAGCAGCAGTCCTGGGAGACGACCCGGAAACTGATCGAAGCATTCGAGGACGCGGAATTGACAGTACAACCCACTTCCGTAGAGGTCGACGGCCCGAAGGATACCACTCCCGTATGGTCTGCCACTGTAGGGGCCGACGTCCCCGACGGCCCGAAGGATACCACTCCCGTATGGTCTGCTACTGTAGGGGCCGACGTCCACGACGGCCCGAAGGATACCACTCCCATATGGTCTACCACTGTAGGGGCCGACGTCCCCGACGGCCCGCAAGGAGAAAACGCATTGGCGGACGCCCTTGCCACTTATCTGCCCTTTATTGCTGCAGCAGCAGAGGGGAATGCTGTTGCGCAAAAGGTAGCTGCGCGAGAGATGGGCAGGATGATCGACGCGGTGGCGGATGAGATCAACGAGATCGCGGCGGAAATATTCGGAGACGTGATCATAGAGGAGGGTGAGGACGGCTACGTCATCATCGAGGATTATAGGGAACAAATATCGTTCCTTTGGAGGAGATAACGAATGGACAATAAAACTCAACAAGTACCAAGATGCGTGCTGGGCGCACTGCTTGCATCTGTTTCAGCGGGTGTTGTACCGCGCTCGGGCGCACCTTATATTGCAATCGGCCGCAATGACGAGATTGCCGCACTGCTCTCCGACCTTGAGCAGGTCAACGAGGGCGGGGCAGGCATGCGCTTTTTGGTGGGTCGATACGGCAGCGGCAAAAGCTTTTTGATGCAGCTGATCCGCGGATATGCGCTGGAGCGCGATTTTATCACGGCTGACTGTGATCTTTCCCCCGAGCGCCGTCTGTACGGCACGGGAGGCAGCGGGGTGGCGACATACCGAGAGCTGATGAAAAATCTTGCCAGCAAGGCGTCTCCCGACGGCGGTGCTTTGCCCAAGATCATTGCGCGCTGGATCTCTTCCTTGCAAGCAGAGCTTGTATCCGAGGGCTATTCGCCCGATTCTGCCGCGTTTGAGAATGCACTGAACGCGCGCGTCATGCAAAGACTGTCCGAGGTGGAATTTTTAGTGGGTGGCTTTGATTTCGCCCGCGTCATCACGGCATATTACCGCGCGTATATGAGCGGCGGTGAGAATGACCGTGAGATCATGAGTGCCTGCCTGCGCTGGATGCGCGGTGAATTTTCCACCAAGACCGAGGCTAAGGGGGCACTGGGCTTTTCGGTATCGGTTATCATTGACGATGATAACTGGTACGATTTTCTCAAGCTGTGGGCGTCCTTGGTGCGTCTGATGGGCTATCGCGGCCTGGTTGTCTTTATCGATGAGTGCGTCAATCTCTATAAGATCGTGCACCGCGTCAGCCGCGAAAATAACTACGAAAAGATCCTGTCCATGTTCAACGATACGTTGCAGGGCAGAGCACCGGGTCTGGAGATCGTGTTCGGCGGAACGCCGCAATTCTTGGAGGATAGCCGCAGAGGTCTGTTCTCTTACGAGGCGTTGCGCTCCCGTCTGTGCGACAGCCGCTTTACGCCCGACGGATTTAAGAATCTGATCGGCCCCGTGATCAGACTGCGCCGCCTGTCGGACGACGAGCTGTTTGCGCTGATCTCGCGTATCACACAGCTGTACGCACAGTATTATAACATCGAGCCCCGCATTACCAAGGAGCAGCAGGTGGTGTTTTTGCAGACCTGCCTTGCACGTGCAGGGGCGGACAGTATGATCACCCCGCGTGAAATGCTGCGCGACTATATGACTGTGCTCAACGTGCTGATGCAAAATTCCGAGGCAAGCTTTGAGGACATTGTCAAAACTACGAGCGTCGCCGCGTCGCCCCGCACTGTAGGGACCGGCGACCCCGACGGTCCGTCCGGCGTCCCCGACGGTCCGTCCGGCGATCCCGCACGCAAATTCACCCCCGACGATCTGGATTTTTGAGGGTAGCGTATGACCAGAGCAGACGAGATTTTTGAAAGATTTCCCGATTTCATCAGGGAATTCATCTATAATAACACCTGGGAGTCGCTGCGCCCCGTGCAAATGGCGGCCGCGCACACCCTGTTTGAGACCGATCACAACCTGCTGCTGACCTCATCCACGGCCAGCGGCAAGACCGAGGCTGTGTTCTTTCCCATTCTGACCGAGCTTTGGGATCATCCGAGCAGCAGCATCGGGGTGATTTACGTCGCGCCGCTCAAGAGCCTGATCAACGACCAGTTTTTCCGCATTGAGCAGCTGTTGGATCAAAGCGGCATTCCCGTCACGCATTGGCACGGCGACGTTGCAGCCTCGCATAAGCGCAAGCTGCTGGAAAATCCCAAGGGAGTTTTGCAGATCACACCCGAATCACTGGAGGCTATGCTGATAGGACGCTCCAACGACATTCCGCGCCTGTTTGGGGATCTGAGATACGTGGTTATCGACGAGATCCATACGC
>JAFQUG010000173.1 GCA_017408625.1 Clostridia bacterium
ATGATTGGAAATCAGCATGGGGTCTTCAAACAGCGACTCTATTTTGCTAAACTCCAGGTCTGTCTTATACCAGTCATACCACCCCTCATAGGTGTTCAGGGTGTAGTAGACCTCATTGTTCTCCACAAAGCATTGTCCGACGTCGATATCGCCCGAGACCACGTTGACCTTACCTGTGTCCATATCCAAGGTTTTGACAGACTGAATGGACAACGTGCCGACGCCGACATAATTTTTTGCTATGAAGTAAAGCAGGTTGTCCTTTTCGTAAATGATATCAATATTGTCGGCATACACCTGTCCGTCATCCGTGTAGGTGGGCAGCACGTACAGCATTTCTACGTTGTTGCGCTGGTAATCGCAACGGTAGAGTCGGGAGGTGAAATCCTTATAGTAGCTGATAAAGTACAGGTGATGCTCTCCGGCGTATGCACAGACCACGCCATAGTCGTTCCACATACCGGAAAACATACATTCTTCGCCGCCCTCGCACATGGGGTCGGGACACCATGCGCTGATGTTACCTGTCATCTTGTTGAAAAACCAGGTAGAGCCGTCCGAGGCAAACAGAGTTCTGCCCTTGGGCAACACGTTTGCACCAAAGTTTTCATTGCTGTTGCCCTCGTAGATTTCGTACAGCTCCTCTTCCGATTTGCCCTCAAAATAGCCGCCCTCGCCCTGCATCAGCGCATAAGCCTGCCAATCCTCGGCATTGATGATGGTACCGATAATATTACTCCCTGCTTGCGGCAGCTTGTTTTGCGCTTCTTGCTCCTGCTTGCTCTCCAGCTCCTCCTCGTATTGTTCGCGGCGGTTGTTGCAGGATGCAAATACCGAGATCAGCATCACAAGTGCCAATGCAAGCATGATCCCTCTTTTGATTTTTCCTCGTAGCATACCCATTATTCCCCTTTCTTGGTATTATTTGGTTTTATAAATGGCTGAAATATCCCCCCCTGCCCGTACCGTGCTTTTGTTGGCACGGACAGAGGGATTTTTATTAAATTTTACTGCTGCTCGGGCGGCACGATGGTGAACACCTCGTACGAATCAACGTCAAAGTATGCAAGCGTTCCGTCCGCCAAGGTATACACGCCCGTAACCATACGCCCGTACTGATCGGCAGTGTAGATCTCCTGCTCCACAATCTCCCCGTAGGACGTGCCGTAGATCAGAAAGGCGCGTGTATATTCTCCATCATGCACGATGGCGTAATGATCGTAGCCCGGTGACTTGGGCCAGATGCGCACACCATGACCCGAAACAAACAAGGAGGAGTGCTCATACATCAGGTTGCGCATGCTGATGCGATAGCTGTCGTCACTCAGATCGGCAAACAACCGCCCGTGCGCCTCGTCCGCGCCCGCGTGCAAATCCGATAAGGTCTGCGTGTGAAAGCTTTCCGAAACAGGGCTGCCGTCACTTGTCAGATAACTGTACGAGCCCAGCACGCAGGGGCGGTAGGAAGCGTTGAGCTCGCTGAGAAATTGCCCGTAATACTTGGGATTTTCGGTCAGCGGTACAAGATCCAGCCCGCCGATATACACAGATCCTCCGCCTCGGATCTCTCCGTCAGCCCCTATCACCTTGAAGTCCACGAAATTATCCCTGATGCAAGGAGACGACGTATCCTCGCGCGACTCGTAATGCCGGCTGTATTCATATTGCCAGAGCAAAGAAGTACCTGCCTTTGCATGCACTTCAGCCTCGCGTCCCTCTCCTACTCTGTAGTATTCATCGGGATAGTAATAGGACTCATCCTCCGTATTCCACGCCATCCAATAGTCGTCACCCTGTTTGGTGGTGCGGTATTCCACCTCGATCAATCTGCCGTGCTCGCTCGGTGAAAGGATGACGGTTTCATCCTCGGCACAATACACGTGCAACAAAATCAGACGAGTCCCGACAAACACCTTTTGCGACTCGACCGACACGTCTTCACCGTCGACCGTGTAGCTCTGCACCTTCCCCGTGGGCATAGCCTCTGCGGGTGTCACCCTATGCACCTGCACGTATGCATGGTCGGCAAGCAGCTCCGATACCACCGGCACTTCTTCCGTGCCCGGGGTATCCGTTCCCGGCTGTTGCGAGTCGCCAAGCAGCGCGGGCAATGCTGTCAACGCCATAACAAAAATCAAAGAAAGGCAGGCTGCCAACAGAACCACGCGGCGAAGTGGCAGACGCTTGCGCGGCTTACCAAACACCGCCGAGGGGTCCGACGCCATCAGAATATGGCGATCATCAATCTGTTCTGTTAAGTTTCGAGATTTTTTATACTTCATCGCAATATCCCTCCTTGATCAGTCTGTCTCGCAGCTTTTGCCGCATCACGAAAAGCCGCTGATAAATATTGTTTTCGCTGTATCCCGACATTTCGGACAGCGTTTTGATCGAATCCAGATACCAATAACGGCGAATAAACAGCACAGCGTCTTTTTGGGGCAGTGAATCCAAAAATTCGTTGATAATCCGCTCAAACTCCTGCGATTCGCCCTCATCCGGAACGGCAATGCCCTCCAAGTGCTCCTCAAGCTCGGAAAACGGTATACAAACCACCGAGCCGCCACGCTTTTGGGCATTTCGGAATTGCAGCTTGTTGAGCGAGAGATTGCGCACGATAGTCAATGCGTATGCCAGCAGCGATCCCGGGCGATTGGGCGGAATCGACTCCCAGATTTTGACCAGCGTATCGTTGACACACTCCTCAGCATCCTGCTCGTTGCCCAAAATATTACGCGCTACCTGTATAAAGAGCTTACCGTACATGCTCTGAATCTGATCAAGCCCCTGCTCCGAGCGCGCAAAGAGCAGATCTATGATCTCGCCGTCTTGCCGTATGCGATTGTACCGACTGCTCATACCTGCTCCTTTCTTCAAGCCTTGCTATTTGCCCCTTCACTTATATAGACAGCATTGCCTGATTCTTTCTTAGAGTTTTCTTGTTTTTTTATGAAAAAATGAAATCCGCTCGGGGCGAGCGGATTTCTTCCTTCATTTTGCATTCTGCATTCTGCATTGATTTACAGCTGCTCTGCCATATCAAGGATCAGCTTTTCAGTCTTCTCCCCGCCAAGGCAGGGGTCGGTGATCGACTTGCCGTAGCAGCCGTCTCCGATCTTCTGTGCGCCGTCCTCGATGTA
>JAFQUG010000174.1 GCA_017408625.1 Clostridia bacterium
AGCTGGAACAGATCGCCCTCGCGCTGGAGGGACAAATCTTTATGCAGGCAGGTCGGGAATTCAACGTCAATTCTCCCAAGCAATTGGGTGAGATCCTCTTTGAAACGCTCAAGCTTCCGCATGCCAAAAAGACCAAGACCGGCTATTCCACCAATGCGGAGGTGCTTGAAAAGCTTCGCCCCACACATCAGATCGTGGACGATATTCTCAACTACCGCCAGGTTACAAAGCTCAAGAGCACCTACACCGACGGACTGCTCAAGGTAGCCGACAGCGCGGGCAAGGTGCACACCACCTTCAAGCAGACGGGTACGGCAACGGGACGTCTCTCCTCCACCGAGCCCAATCTCCAGAACATCCCCATCCGCACCGAGCTCGGGCGTGAGCTGCGCCGCTTCTTCCTCCCCGACGGAGAGGACTACGTCATCGTGGACGCAGACTACTCGCAGATCGAATTGCGCCTGCTCGCGCACATTTCAAAGGATGCCAATATGATCGAGGCGTTCCAAAGCGGACGCGATATTCACACCTCCACCGCCGCAACCGTGTTCGGTGTCAGCGAAAACGAGGTCACCTCGGAGATGAGAAAGAAGGCAAAGGCGGTCAACTTCGGTATTCTCTACGGTATCGGTGCGTTTTCGCTTGCGGACGACCTCGGCATCTCCCGCGCGCAGGCACAGGAGTATATCGACCGCTATCTGGCAAGCTATCCCACCATTGACGCCTACCTCAAAAAGACCATTTCCGACGCCTATGACACAGGGTACGTCACGACGCTGTTTGGAAGGAAGCGCTATATTCCCGAGCTGTCGGGCAAGAACAAGATGCAGCAGAAATTCGGCGAGCGCGTCGCAATGAACAGCCCCATTCAGGGTACTGCCGCCGATATCATCAAGCTGGCGATGATCCGCACGCACAAAATGCTCGCAGACGCAAGGATCGACGCCAAGCTCATCCTGCAGGTGCATGACGAGCTACTCCTTGTCGCACACAAAGACTGTGCCGCCCAAGCGGAGGCGATCCTCAAGGAGGCAATGGAGGAGGCGGTTTCCTACTCCGTTCCCCTCGACGTGGACATCCACACGGGCAAGACGTGGTTTGAGGCGAAATAAAAAAACTCCCCGCCTCGGTTTCATGAACCGAGGCGGGGAGTCCCTGTATTCACAAACGATACCGTTTATCTGTACAAGGCTTTACAATTCCTACAAGCGTTACTCTGCAATCTCCTTGTCCGCATCAATCGGCAGCTCCATATCCTCCAGAAGCCTCTTGGCGCGTATTTTGGGAAAGCTCCATCCCCAAACACCCGCATCGTCCTTTTCCAGATCTGCTTTGATATCGGCAAGAACCGCTACGGTAGTCTTCAGACAGGTCTGCTCCTCTTCGCTCGGGCTCTCCCGACTTTCCAGAGAGGTTTTCAGGTCATTCAATGCAGGGACCGCCGACACTCCGCAATCGGATAATAACCACACGTCAACCGTTTCCAATTCTCCCGACAGATATGCATTGACATTATACTGAGCGATCATTGCGTCCACGTTGGGCAAGACAATCGCGGCAAAGAACACCACAAACGTGACCGCGAGCACCGTACAGAGCGGAATCCTTCGAACAAACTGCCAAATCAGCACGGTTGCAAAAAACACGGCAAGCATCAGAATCAGCCAGGATGCATATACACGCTTACGTGTCAAGCCAAAAGAATCGATATAAAGCAGCATCTTGGATAACGCTGTTGCAATCAGAACCATCGTAAATACGGATATCAGCCCTGTATAGACAGAGCGGAGGATATCCTTTTTTTGTTCGCTCCTGCGGATCAAAAGATTGAACACCAGGAGCATGACGGCATTGATGGCGCATACCCAGCAAAGCTGGAAAAAGCCGTTGCGCGCGTATTTTGCATAGGTCATCGTCTCGGGCAATTTGCCCGTGAACGCCGAAACATAGTACTCCCATTGCGAAATAAAAAAGATCACGTAAACCGCGAGGATCGGGGTTACGGTGGCACACAGCAATGCGCGCGGGAGACGGTGGAGCTTTTCAGCACCGTCCGATACATCC
>JAFQUG010000175.1 GCA_017408625.1 Clostridia bacterium
CAGCCTCGGTATAGGTCACTCTCTTATATTCGCTCTGTGCCAGGGTGTTGAGTCTTTCCAGCAGACCCTTGTCCACAAAGCTGTTGAAGAAGTTGAGTTCGCGCTCGCAGTTCTTGAGCACGTGCTTGATGATATACTGGATCATATCCCATGCAAGTTGCATGTTGTCGTTCAGATCAGCAAACGCGATCTCGGGCTCGATCATCCAGAACTCTGCCGCGTGACGCGCGGTGTTGGAGTTCTCTGCGCGGAAGGTCGGACCAAAGGTATAGATGTTGCCGTATGCCATAGCGTAGGTCTCGCCCTCCAGCTGACCCGAAACCGTCAGATTGGTGGACTTCCCGAAGAAATCCTGCGACCAATCGATCTTGCCATCCTCGGTCATGGGAGGATTGGTCATATCCATGGTGGTCACGCGGAACATCTCGCCTGCGCCCTCACAGTCGGAGCCGGTAATCAAGGGAGTGTGCACGTAAACAAAGCCGCGCTCATGGAAGAAGGTGTGGATCGCATAAGCAACCTCGCTGCGCACGCGAAAAACGGCCGAGAACAGGTTGGTTCTGGGACGCAGATATGCCTGCTCGCGCAAATATTCCACGGTGTGACGCTTCTTCTGCAGAGGATAATCCGGAGTGGATGTTCCCTCTACCTCAACCGAAATGGCCTTGATCTCAAAGGGCTGCTTCATCTCGGGAGTCAGCTCCACAATACCGGTAACAACCAAAGCAGCACCAACGTTCTGCTTGGCGATCTCCTGATAATTATCAATTTTTTCACGCTCGAAAACGATCTGCGCTCCTGCAAAATAAGAGCCGTCGTTCAGATCGATAAAGCCAAACGCCTTGCTGTCACGAATGCTTCTTGCCCAGCCGCCAAGCACGACCTGCTTGCCACTGTAGGCCTCCATATCCTCATAAATGCTTCTGATCAAATCACGTTTCATGATAATCTCCTTGAATGTGTTTTACTGTGTAAGTCCGCCCAAAAGACCACTGAGCTGACCGTAGCCCGGGATATTCTCTTCCAGAATTCCCTCCATAAAGCCCTCGTTGCCCTTCATGGCATGATAGACCGATTCGTAAATGGCATCGTGTACCGTACCGTTTGCCACCTCGTTGATGCGTTCCACGATAGCATCAGCAACTGCATCCGCCGTTTTCTGCGCAATATACTCACGCAGAGAGTCCGGCTTATCATCAGGCAATTGCTCTTCGGTTGTTATCTCTTCCTCGGTTGTTTGCTCCTCCGAGCCAATGCCATCAAATCTATCCTCGAGCCAATTCTTGATCAGCCCCTTGATAAACTCCGACGTGCTGCTGCTTCCTATGTACAGATCCAAAACCTCACCGATGATCTGAGAGTAATCGTAATCTCCATTGCCAAGACCGCCAAGTGATCCGAGAATGCCCTCAACAATGCCCGCATACTCGGTGGTTTCCTCTTCGGAGTCAGATTCTGTGGTTCCACCCTCTACCTTACCGAGAGCCTCCAGTATAGATTCGGACATGTCGGCTTTAAGCTGTTCCAGCTCTTCTTGGCTGATCTCGTGCTCGGTCTCTGCTTCACGTTCGGTTTCTGTTTCTTTTTCGCTGTCCTTGGGATCGTCATTATTACTACCGTCATTCTTACAAGCGGTCATGACGGTGACTGTCATCAGCAATACAAGAAGCACAGAGATCATTCTGATAAACTGTTTCATTGCGTATGCTGTTCCTTTCTTAGTAAATATTCGTTGATTTGGAAAACTTCTATTTATTATATCACCATTTATTCCAAATGTCAACCGTTTTGCACAAACATGATAAAAATACCAAAGAATTTCAAGGATGATTCAAAAAGCCTCATCCGCATTGGCGGATGAGGCTTGGATTATTGCACGTATTCTATTTCAACCGAAAGCGCGGTGCTGTCATAGGCGGTTGTTTCTCCGGGATTGATCGCAATCCAGATCATATCGCCCTTCTTGACCGTAATCTCTATGGTATCCTGTCCAATCGTACCGTAAGGAACGTGGATGTATCCTTGCGCATCCCCCTGCGATACGACAGTCCGCTCATGCATGACGCGATATCTGATGCCGTCACTCTCGGGAGAGCTGACACTGACGTTGAAGGAGTATTTGACCGTACCATCAGCAGGTGCTTCAAAGGCAAGAACGGTATCATATGCATCGGGATGTACTGCCCCTCCCATGATCAATGAATAAGGTGCTTTGCCCTGCCAACGGTTGTTGGCAGCATCAAAGGTCATCTCGTAAAGCTTATCTTTTCCGGGCTGTGCGCACATATAGTACCAGCCGCCCTTTCCCTGCTCGGTGGAGTATCCACCGGGGAATGAAAACACGCTCTGCGGCTTGTCTACCGCAACGGCGGTCAGGTCGTTGATCACATGAATGTTAACGTATTCTCCATTGGGAGCAATATTGTAGTATTCTGTTATATACGCATAAGGATTGCCTCTGCGCAGCATCTGGGAAAGCTTGATTTCCATTTGGATGCTCGTATCCGCAGTATCTATAACAGGGGGCGGATTATCACCAAGCCAGGTGCTTGCCAGCTGCTCCCATACCCATTTGTAGCTTTCATAATCTGCATCGATCGTCCAGTTTGCAATGCTGAGATACGTACAGCCACGGGAGTACGCATCCATGCCCTGTTCAAGATACTTTTCAGGTGTCGCGCCAACCTGGTTCGGGCCATCGATCTCCTGTGCAAGCAGCACGCTTGGAGCAAAGGTTGCATCTGCGTAGTCCATGGAAAATTCGTGCTCGGAAATAGGTCCGTCATCGATCCATACCACGTCGGCGTTCTCTGCAAGGTCACCCGCATTGAGCGTGCATCTCAGCAAGGACGCCGCATCAAAGTGGCTGCCGAACTGCAAAGCGAGCTTGGACTTGGGTGCTGCATCCTTTTGTACCTTGGCAAGTGCGTCAATAAAGCCCTTGAGCTTTTGATGGCGGAACTGATACCAAAGCACGCCAAGGTTATCCGATGCGGTGCAGGAAGGCGGTTCTACCTGGGAGAAATCAGAATAATTTGTTCCGATAATGACGTTCAAGGCGGCAATATCACCGTATTTGTCCTTCAAGAAAGCACGGAAGGCATTCTTGGCAAGATCCGAATAATCATATTCTCCGGCCGGCCAATATTCTGTTTCGGCATACTGCGTAAATGCGGGCAGATAAAACAGGATATCGTCACCGTAAAGTGCGTCGTAACGCTTAACTGCATCCTCATAAAAGGCCACTGCCGCACCAACGGCACTCTCAGAGCAAAACGAGATCACTGTACGCATCCCGTCGATTGAGCCCCCCTGGCAAAGATTGCCCGCGGGGTCTCTCTGCATCTGATCAAGGCCGATCACCTTGTCGTCCGCACGGCGGGTCAGATCGATCGAGATCGCGACCTTGAGCCCCTTGGTCTTGACCACATATTCGATCATGGGATCAAACGCAGAAAAATCGTATTCTCCTGCCGTCGTTGATTCCACACGGCTCCACGGGATATGAACTTTAATGGCGTTAAAGCCGGTTTCGGCTGCTGCGTCAACTGTTTGCTCAAATTGCGCCTGTGTCTGGGGCGTAAAATTCCAGATGCGGTAGATATAGTATCTCTCGCCTATCTCTCTCTGTGCTTTCATATCGGTGTTCTCCTGTGTGGTCTCCTCCAAGGATTCTGTCGTATCATCGCTTGTCTGGGACAAGGTCGTGGATTCTGTATTGCCTTGTATGGGCTCGTCAGGCACAGGCGTGCACGCAACCGCTCCGAGCACAAGTGCACCGGGCAGCAGCATGCACAGCAGCTTTCTGATCGTTTCGAACATGCGAACCTCCTGTGATTGGATTTTAATAGAAAGTGGCAACCTCTTGTGCGGGCTTGGTGGCAAATTCGGTCTTTTCTGCGTAAAGCACGGGACCCGGTCTGCCGTAAAGCTTATGTGATTCTACGCGAATCTTGGCAGTCACAATGGTCCAATCGCGCGTTTTGAGGTTGATCGCGGACGGGAAATTGCATACAAGCGCGTTATATTCGATATCATCCGCACAACAGGTCATGACATGACGACCGATGATCAGCGAGGACTTGCCAAGCTTGGCATCACGTGCCACAATGCCCTTGAAGCGCACCGTTTTGCCGTGATACTTGTCTGTTTCCTCTGCCAGGTCGCGATACCAGATCGCGTAATCTTCATCCTTGATGTCAATGATGGGAGCATCAATATCGAAAGGCAGCGGATCCTCAATCTCGTCGTATTCTACGTGCCCGTCGGGATAATCGTAGGTGATGGACGCTCTGATGCTGACGCTGCGCACCACACGGTGAATCTCTTCTTTATCAATCACCTTGGGCGTGCGGTTGAGCACGATCATCTCGCAGGCCTGCAGCTTATCCACCATGAGCTGACGCATGTTGGCGTTGTAGGTCAGGAAGGTGTTGGCGTCCGCAAACATCATGTTCTGGAAAATAAACCAGTCTGCGGGCAATGCTGCGTACAGTCGGTCAAGCAGCCACATGCCGTTGTATTCAATGATCACGCGATCGATCTTGTGCTTTTTGTAAAGCAGGGTCAGATAGTCGCGGTTGAGATCCTCGGGATCATCGATCAGTTCAAAGTAGCAGTTCTTCCCCCAGAAGCGATCGAGCTCCAGCTCCTCTTCGCCCTCCTCGCACATGATGATCAGCGTTTTTTCACCGGAATTGAAGCGTTGATCCTCCATGGATTCCTGGATGATGTGCGTCTTTCCGCCCTCCAGGAAACCGGTAAATAGATAAACAGGTATTTTTTTTGCCATATCAGCCCTCCGAGCGTCTGAGGCTTACACCAAGCAAATTGCCAATGGCCTCAATATCAAGACCTGAACCGATCACACAAAGACGGCCGATGATGCCGGCAGCACCCGTACGGATATCGGGCTCACCGGGCACATAGTCAAAGTGGATCCAGTTGCCGTCGTCGCCTGCCACAATACCCTTTGCACGCAGCACGATGCCGTATTTACCCTCGTCACAAAGCTCCTCAAGCTGCTCTGCAAGCTTTTGGGCATTGAATTTCGCCGTGGTCTCAGCACCTGCGCTGACAAATACTTCGTCGGCATGGTGATGATGGTGGTGACCGCCACAGCCGCAGCTGCAGCCCTCATCGTGGTCGTGATGATGGTGATGTCCGTGCTCATGGTCATGCTCGTGGCAGCCGCAATCACATTCCTCGTCGTGGTCGTGATGATGGTGATGCTCGTGTTCATGGTCATGATCGTGGCAACCGCAATCACATTCCTCGTCGTGATCGTGATGATGGTGGTGTCCGTGCTCATGGTGCGCATGCGCCAGTCTCGCAAGCTCAGCCTGGAGTGTATCCTTGCGCTCCATGGCCTCCAGCAGCTGCTCTGCGCTCAGCACGTCCCAATCGGTGGTAACGATGGTAGCAGTCTCATTGTGCTCTCTGAGCATAGCTACGCAGTCCGCGATCTTTTTTTCGCTTGCTGTGCCGGTATGTGACAGCACGATGCAGCCTGCATTGGCAACCTGGTCGTTAAAGAACTCACCGAAGTTCTTCATGTACATCTTGCACTTGCCTGCATCCACCACAGTGGTGAACGCGTTGAGCTCTGCTCCTTCGATCTCGAGATTCTGTACCGCTCTGATTACATCGGACAGCTTTCCGACACCCGAGGGCTCGATCAGAATTCTGTCGGGAGCATACTGCTCCAGCACCTGAGTCAGTGCCTTGCCGAAATCGCCAACCAGCGAGCAGCAGATGCAACCGGAATTCATTTCATTGATCTGAATACCGGCCTCGGCTAAAAATCCGCCGTCAATGCCGATCTCGCCGAATTCGTTCTCAATCAGCACCAGCTTTTCTCCCTTGTATGCCTCTTCGATCATCTTTTTGATCAGCGTGGTTTTACCCGCGCCCAGAAATCCCGAAAAAATATCAATCTTGGTCATTTTTCTACCTTCTTAGTTCTTATTCTTAGTTCCTCTGTAAACGTAGTTGAGTCTGCCCAGAGGTGCGGCATCACCCTTATCGTAAAAGTCCTCAATATTTGTCAGCTCCTCGGTGCTGTCCGCAGCCTTGAACCAGACAGTAAAATCGTCACGGTCAAGACCGAGTACCGCTCTGGGCGCAATGATCAGCAGCATGTTGCCGGAGCATCTGTATACCACGTCACCGAAATCGGCTGCGCGCAGGCCGTCTACGATCACAGCCACGGTGCTCTTATGGTCGTCGTAGGGCTTGTTGTTCAGCACGTACTGATACTCTTTCCCACCGTCTGTATTGAGATAGATCTTCATCCAGCTTCCCTGTCCGTCCCAAGGCTTGATCTCGTCCTTGGTAATAATCCCGAAATAGATAAAATCGTCGTCGTGGCTGACGGTCATTCCTGTAATAGCATTGCGCTGGGTGCGGTTTTCATATACCGTGCCGGAACCCTGGGCGCATCTTGCAAAGTCACCGTCTGAGAAATTATGATACTCAGCCCAGACCTCCTCGGCCTCATCCTGCTCGGAATCGTTGTAATAATCCACGGGGGCAAGCTCTGCAAAGGTATCGTACTCGTCCACTCCCTTATACTTACGGACATAGTCGACCAGCTGCATGAAGTAATTGTCAAAATAACCTCCGCGCATCATTTCAATATCGCGGCTATATTCATAGTTGGCACAGTCCACAAACATAATGGGACGCTCGGGAATGCCCTGCCAATGGCCTGCGATCCATTCGTTCCAGCCCGTGACCAGCACGATGGGCGGATCAGTCTCGATGGCACGCTCAAATTGCTCGGCAAAATTGTAGCCGTGCAGGTAGGCGTCGGGATCGGGATCGTTGTGCATATCATGGAAGCCGCGGCCGCAGTTGCCGGTCTCTCCGTACATAACCGAATCGCCAAAGCGCAGCTGCGGATGCTGAGCTACCGACACGTTGATCACCTCGTCCTCGCCCTTCAGATTTGCAAAGACGCGCTGCGGACGGGTAAAATCCATCCAGGGCCAGCCGCCCAGCTTATCGGGCTCGTTGGGCCACTGCGACATCTTAATATTGAAGAATTCTCTGCATTCGGGCGAGCACTCCTCTTCTACTGCGATAATGACCGGTTTGCCTTCAAAGCAGAACCAGGTGTCGGGGCAATAGTTTACGGCATAGATCTTATCATAGATTTCCTGCACGGTCTTGCCGGAATGCGTGTTGGTATAGAACATGACCTTAGGGATCTTCCAGCCGTCGCGAGCGTATTCGTCCAGCACGCGCATGACAAGCTTGACGTTGTGCTCGTAGATGCAGGCATTGGTGGTATCGAAGAACAAAAAGTCAACGTCCGCCTGGATCAGCAGCTTCATGTGACGGCGTACGACCCACTCGTCATCGGAATAATAATATCCGTAAAAGGGCTCGCCCCAATGGTGATACGTGCCAATGCCACCCCAGTACTCCGCATCCGGGTGCTGCCCTGCGTCGGGGTGCTCGGCTGTGATCTTGGAGATATCGTAGGGCTTGTGTCTGCCATGCTCGCCAAGCCACAGAAAATAAAACATACCAACAAGGCGGTTTTCTCTGCGCGCCGGAGCGTGTTCGCGGTCGGCTGTCCTTCTGCCCAGCGCATCGGTAGCCATCAAAGGGCCGTTTGCATAATTCTTATATTGCTCCATAAGGCACTCTCCTTTACTCGATATAGGACGTAACGATGATATCGGCTCCCGTGTCAAGAATATTGGCCACGACAACGTCGCCCTGACGGACGCAGTCGGAAACGCTAAGCGCGTTGATCAGCTTCATTGCGTCAAACAAAAGCTCCTTGGGGATTGCTTTATTGGATTTTACCGCTACCACCTCACCGCTCTTGGTCATGACGGTGGTAGTCAAGGTTCTTGTGGGGCAAGTGCATTCGGCAACTGCATAGTCGTTGCCTCGCTTACATGCGTTTCCCTTAACAGACAATACGTTTTTACCCTCGTATTCCACGGTCAGCTGACAGCCGCGAGGGCAAATGATACAAGTCATTTCTCTGATATTAGCCATTTTCTCAGCCCTCCAATCCGATGCTGATCTCGCCCGTTCCGATCTCGGCCAGCACCTTTGCATCCAGCTTTACCGTCTCCATCTCACCGGGAGCAAGCTTGATCTTTTTCTTACTTGAAATCACGCTCTCTCCGCATCTGACCACAATCTTTTTGTCGCGGAACACGTCGGATACACGGAAATAGACCACGGTATCCTGTGCGCTGGTGATCCTTTGCGGTACGGTATAGCGTACACCGTCGATGGGACGCACACAAATATCCACACGCTCGCTCTCTATACCTGCAATGTAATCCGCAGCGGCACAGCCTGCGATCTCAGCCTCGTCGGACACATAGTCCACAAGGTCGTGCACGTGCAGCACGTTGCCGCAAGCAAACACACCGGGCACGGAGGTTTGTCTGTTCTGGTCGGTCACAGCTCCGCCCGTGATGCGGTCAATATCAATACCCGCACCCTTGGTCAGCTCGTTTTCGGGCAGCAAGCCGCAGGAAAGCAGCAGTGTATCGCACGCGATGTACTGCTCGGTCTCCTTGATGGGTCTGCGCTGCTCATCCACCTTGGCAATGGTCACACCCGTGACTCTTTCCTTACCGTGGATCTGCACGACCGTGTGAGAAAGCAACAGCGGAATACCGAAATCGTTCAGACACTGCTCAATATTTCTTGCAAGGCCACCAGAATAAGGCATCAGCTCACAGACCGCCTTGACCTTTGCGCCCTCCAGCGTCATGCGGCGCGCCATGATCAGACCGATATCGCCCGAGCCGAGGATGACCACCTCTTTACCTGGCATATAGCCCTTGATATTGACGTACTTCTGTGCAGTGCCCGCAGTATAAATACCCGACGGACGTGAGCCTGCGATGTTGAGCGCACCCTTGGGACGCTCGCGGCAGCCCATGGCCAAAATGATGGCGTCTGCCTTGATATGCATAATTCCATCGGTGGAGTTGATGGCGGTGATTTCCTTATCGGGCGTGATCCTTGTGACCATGGTGCCCACCTTATAAGGGATGCCAAGCTCCTTGACCTGCTCTGCATAGCGAGCAGCATACTCGGGGCCCGTCAGCTCCTCGCCGAATTTATGAAGGCCGAAGCCGTTATGAATACACTGGCGAAGGATGCCGCCAAGATGCGCCTCGCGCTCCAGGATCAGAATATCCTTGACCCCTGCCTTGTATGCAGCAACCGCTGCACTCATGCCTGCAGGGCCATCGCCCACGATGACAAGTGAGACCTTAAGCATTGTCCTTCCCTCCTTTGGTTCTTCCGTAGTTAATGATTGAGCCGCCGCCCGATTTGGTGACCTGCTCGTAAGGGATGCCCAACTCGCGGGACAGGATCTCGACTACGATGGACGAGCAGAAGCCGCCCTGGCATCTGCCCATGCCGCTGCGTGTGCGTCTCTTAACGCCGTCGACGTCGCGCGCACCGGGATTTGTGCGGATCGCGTACACAATCTCGCCCTCGGTGACTTCCTCGCATCGGCAGACCATATTGCCATACGCGGGCTCTTTTGCAATGACCTCATTCCTCTGCTCGTCGTCAAGCTTACGATACCAGCCCGACGGCTTGCGAATGGGATTCCAGTCCTCTTTCTTTTCAAGCACAAGGCCTTCCTTGCCAAGCAGCTCGACGCAATACTCGCCAAGTGCGGGTGCGCTTGTCAGGCCGGGGCTTTCAATGCCGCCGAACGTGATAAACCGGGGGGCGGATGCATGAATGATAAAGTCGCCCGTGCTGCCGACTGCGCGCAGACCCGTAAAGCTTGTGATCACGCCGCCAAACGGAATGCCCTTGATGTATCTTGCGCTCTGCTCGCGGATGCTTGCAGTACCCTCGGCGGTGGTATCAAGGTCCTCCTTGTCGGTCATATCCACAGCGGTAGGCCCTAACATGACGTTGCCTCCCGTGGTTGCCGTGACCAGGATGCCCTTGCCCTTGGGTGTGGGCGTGGAGAACAGCGTATAGCCGGTCAGAGAGGGCGTGTACGCCTTGTCCAGCACCATATATTCACCGCGTCTGGGATGCACGTCAAACGACTCATCCCCTACCATAGCGGCGATCTTATCCGAATAAAGGCCTGCTGCATTGACAACATATCTTGCTTCGACCTTCTGATCCCCCGCATACAGCGTATAACCGCCGTCAGCGGATTCGATGCGGTCCACTTCAAAATTGCGAATAAACTGCGCGCCGTTGTCCATGGCGTTGCCAAGTCCCGCGTCGCAAAGACCAAACGGGCTGACAATCGCACCCGTAGGTGCCCAGAGCGCACAGGTGACCTCCTCGGTCACGTTGGGCTCAAGTGCAAGCACACCTTCGCGGTCAAGCACCGCAAGTCCCTCGACCCCGTTCTTGACGCCGCGCTCGTAGAGCTCTTCAAGAGTGGCCTTATCCTCGTCGCCGTAGCCAAGCACCAACGAGCCGTTGCGCACGTACTTGACGCCAAGCTCTGCGCAGACCTGCTCCATCATCTTGGAGCCCGCTACGTTAAAGCGAGCCTTGAGCGTGCCCGGCTTTGCATCAAAGCCTGCGTGCACGATGGCACTGTTGGCGCGCGATGCGCCCGTGCAAACGTCGTTTGCTCTTTCAACAACGCAAATATTCATCTTGTATGCGGACAGGGCTCTTGCGCACATCGCGCCCACGACGCCCGCACCTATGATACATACGTCAAACATACCGTAATACCTCCAAGTATACATAGTAATCCTATTATAAGTATTATAACACTATCCTTTTGATTCGTCAAGAAATCAGAGCGTTTTTATTGACAATTTTCTTTGGCTGTGATAAACTGAAATTATCACACAGCCGAAAGGAGCATACTGATGAACAAGCATTTCAAGTTAAGCCTTCCCGACTCCGGCAAGGATATTTATATGCCCAGAAAAACGCAGACCTGGGGATACCGCTACGGCCCTTCTATCATGGTCGAGGGCGACGTTTGCCGCGCATGGTTCGCCTCCCCCGGCGACTGCTTTGAGGCAGACTGGTTTACCTATCGTGAATCCCGCGACAAGGGCGAGACCTGGACCGACGAGCGCGTGGTGCTGACTCCCACGCCCGATTCCATGGACTGGTTTTCTGTATGTGACCCTGCGGTTTTCAAATACG
>JAFQUG010000017.1 GCA_017408625.1 Clostridia bacterium
ACAGTGTTCCAGTCTATTCCGCTTGACGGTATCGTCATCGTTTCCAGCCCTCAGGAGCTGGTTTCCATGATCGTCAAGAAGGCAGCTCACATGGCGGATATGATGGAGATCCCCGTGCTTGGTCTGGTTGAGAACATGAGCTACGTGCTCTGTCCCGATTGCGGCAAAAAGATCAGCGTATTCGGCGAGAGCCACATCGAGGAGATCGCAAAGCAGTTCGGCTACGATCTGCTGGCTCAGATTCCCATGGATGCAAAGCTTGCAGCCTTGGTTGACAAGGGCTGGATCGAAATGATGCAGAACGATTATCTGGACGCTGCATCCGATAAGATTGAAGATAAGCTGAAGTAAAAATAGAAGGACTTGGCCATGGGGAGATACTCCAAACGGAGTATCACGCCAGTTCTATTCGCCTTTGGCGAGTGATATTGCTACGCAGTGATATTCGGCTTACGCCGAGTGGTATTCGCTTCGCGAGTTTTAGAGCGAATAGAATATCACTGAAGCCGTAAAGCTTCAATATCACTATTGCGGCAGCAATAATATCACTCCGACGCAGTCGGAATATCACTCATATAGCAAAAAGAGAGAGCTTTGCGAAATATCTTTTCGCATGACTCTCTCTTTTCTCCGCTAATTTTGCACGCCCTAAGGCAAGTCCTTCTTTTATCGAAGTCCGATGCTTTCCAAAATTTGTGTCGTAGTCAAGCCGCAATCGGTATAGACGAGCTGTTTATGGGTAAAGGGAATTGCCGCGTGTCCGTCCAGCGTGATCAGCTGCTTGTTGAGTCGCAGACGGTCAAGATTTTGCTCCACGGCCTCGCGAAGCCTTGGGCGCGTGATCTGCTCGGTGTGATCCATCAATGCCTCCAGCGTGCCGAATTGCGTCATCAAAGCGGCAGCTGTTTTGGGGCCAACACCGGGCACGCCCTTGATGTTGTCCGATCCGTCACCCGTCAGTGATTTGAAATCGGCGTACTGACAGGGGTGAATCCCGAATTTGCTTTGTATGTACGCCGTGTCGCACAAGACAGAGTGCTCACCGCGATAGCGCAGCACGTGTACCTGATCCGTAATCAGCTGAAAAAAGTCGCTGTCCTGCGAGGCGATCACAATAGCTGAGTCCTGTCCGTAGGTCTTTGCATAAGCCGCCAATACGTCGTCGGTCTCGCAATCTGTGGTCTCGGTGTGCGCGATGCCCATAAAGTCAAGCGCGCGGTAAATATCGGGCAGCTGAGAGAAGGGATTGTCGTCCGCATCGGCATCCGAAAAATCCTCGCGGTTGGCCTTATAATCGGCATCCAGATCGGTGCGCGGATTGTGCACCTCACCGTCAAAGATCACGGCTACGTGCGTCGGGTGCGTCATGGCGATCATCTTGCGCAAAGCACCCGTAAAGCCAAGCGTGCCCTGAATGGCGCGCCCGTTTTTGCCCAGAATGCGTGCGGGCATGCCATAAAACATCTGAAAGAGCAGGCAATGACCGTCGATCAGTAAGAGCTTGTTCATCAGAAGTTCTGTGAGCTCCAGCCCCACAGGCTGACCTCTTCGTATTTGACGTAGGTGCTGTCCACGGGAATCTCAAGTACGTCCTGCATGATACGGCAGACCTCTGCGGTCAGCTCCTCGCACTTCTGCGCGTCGATCTTGCCGAATACCTGCACCTGTACCATGGCACAGGGTGCATCGCTTCCGTGAAAATACATGCGGCAGGAGTCCTTGATCTCCAGCATCAGCCATCTCTCGCTCTTGCCGGGCAGAATGGCAATGGCACGGCCAAGCTGCTCCTTTAAGGTGATCTCTTCGTTTTTTGTCACCTGCTTGTTTGTTTTGATGTCAATAAAGGGCATCATACACCTCCGAAAATGGTATTTACTTTATTATAATGGAAAATTGAGCGCATGGCAAGAGCAAAATGGGCAAAAGACTTGATTTTTTTTGGTTTTGGGTGTATGATAATATAGAAGTAATATGTATACGTGGAGAAACAATGATTCCAACTTTATATAAAATCACACCGGCTGTCAATTTGCGGGCGATCCGAACCGATCGCTTCAAAAACGCGCAGCTGTCAATTTCGTTTATTTTACCGGCAGACAGGGAACTGTCCCCTCTGACTACGCTGTTGTTTTCTGTGCTGCGGCGCGGTACTGAGCAGTATCCTGCCATCAAGGATCTCAATTACGCGTTGGATATGCTGTACGGTGCGTCGCTTTCTTATCGCAACAGCTTTTTCGGCGATTGCCAGGTCATCGGCTTTGTGCTGGAAACGCTTGGCAAGCGTTATCTGCCTGTGGGTGAGCAGACCGATCCCTTGGCTCAGGGACTTCACGTCATCGAGCAGATGATATTCCACCCGCTTCGGGATGAATACGGTATATTGCGCCGCGAAAATGTGGAGAGCGAGATCAAGAATACCTGCGACGATATCCGTGCACAGGTCAACGACACTCGCTCCTATGCCCATATGCGTCTGCGTGAATGCATGTGTGCAGACGAGCCTTACGGCGCATCCTTGGTGGGCAAGGTCGAGCAGGTAGCATCCTTTACACCAGAAATGCTGACCGAGCATCATAAAAAGCTTTTACAAATTGCTCGTATAGAATGCTTTTACGTGGGCAGCGACGATCCCGAGCGTGTAGCCGCTTTGCTTGGCGAACTGTTTGCAAAAGCGCCGACAGCACAAGCCCTCATGCCGGGCACGTTGATCCTGCCGCCGCCCGCGCAGACGCGTCGCGTGACCGAGGATCTGCCCGTGGCACAGGGAAAATTGGAGATCGGCTTCCGCACCGGTATTACGCCCGATCATCCCGACGCGATCGCGCAATCGGTGTTCAATGAAATCTTCGGCGGCAATTCGGTCTCAAGACTGTTTATGAACCTGCGTGAAAAGCACAGTCTTTGCTATCATTGCTACAGTGCATCCGTGGCGCATAAGGGGTTGCTTAACGTTTCCTGCGGAATTCTGCCGCAGAATAAGCAGCAGGCCGAGGAAGAGATCTTTTCTCAGCTTGCGCATATGCAAAACAGGCTCGTGAGCAAGCAAGAGCTTGCCATGGCACAAAAATCACTTATCAATATTTTGCGTCAGTGCACCGATTCACCGGCCGCAATGCAATCCTATTGGTTTGGCAGACAGGTGTTTTACGGCTCGTCGCTCACGCCTGAACAATGCATAGCTCGCGTCAAGGCGGTGACCCCACAGGACGTTTTGAGAGTGGCGCGTGCAACCGTGCCCGATACGGTGTATTTCCTCAACGGAACGGTGACGGGAGAGGAGGGCTCGGATGACTGATCATATTATCCAAAGACGTGTGCTTCGTAACGTACGCCTTGGCGAACGATATACCGAGCTGCTGCACGAAAGCGGTCTGAAGATTTTCGTATATCCCAAAAAGTGCTCCACTATCTATGCCGTGCTGCAGGTCGGTCTTGGATCGATGGACAGCGAATATCTGGACGAGCAGGGCAATGAGAGATGCATGCCCGAGGGTACGGCGCATTATCTGGAGCACAAAATGTTTGAAAATGAGGACGGTGTCAATTCCGATCTGAAGTTTTCTGCGCTTGGCGCGGATGCGAATGCTTTTACTTCATATGACCGAACAGCTTATCTGTTCAACTGTACCTCAGGGCTTCGCGCTTGTCTTGGCGAGCTTTTGCGATTTGTGACGCACCCGTATTTTACCGAGGAATCGGTAGAGCGTGAGCGTGGCATCATCGCAGAGGAGATCAGAGGCGCAGCCGATCATCCCTGGGAACGGGCTTACAGCCGGCTGATGAAGGCCATGTACCAAACGCATACCGTGCGCAACGAGATCGCAGGAAGCGAGCAATCCATATCGCTTGTTACGCCTGAGCTGCTTTACCGCTGTACCGAGACCTTTTACGTACCGTCCAACATGTCGCTTGCGGTGTGCGGTGACGTTACTCCCGCAGAGATTGTGCGCGTGGTCAACGAGTGCATAGAGCCCGAGTATCAGCCGCCGCGCTTTGTACGCAAGAGATTTGATGAGCAGCCAACGGTGGTCAATGAGCGCGCGGTCAGCTATATGCCCGTACCAAGACCCGTATTTTACATAGGCCTTAAGGATACGGATATTTCGCCCGATCCCGCCGTTCGCATCCATAAGGACGCTTGCATGACGCTGCTGTTCGAGCTGATCTTTTCCATGTCGGGCAAGCTTTGCAGTGAACTTTACGAGCAAGGACTGATTTCTTATGGCCTTTATTACGGCTATTCGATCTGTGAGCGCGTGGCAAACGGTACGGCAGCAGGGGAGTCGGATGACCCCGAGGCAGTATACGCTGCATTGCTCGACTATATTGAAGAGCTTAAGAAAAACGGCATTCCGAGAGAGGATTTTGAGCGTTGCCGACGCGTGGAATACGGCAATTTTGTCTCGGAATTCGATTCTCCCGAAAATATTGTCAACGTGCTGCTGTCCTTTGCGGATGACGGCAGCGAGGTGCTTTCCTATGCGCAGCTGATGGAGAGCGTAACGTACGAGCAGGTAACCGAGTATCTGCACCGTTGCTTTGTCAAGCAAAATATGTGTCTGTCCGTGGTGTATCCCGAGGACGCGCAAGAATAAGGAGGTCTGAATATGACGACAATATCTTTTCCCGGACTTGGAATCGGGGAATTTACCATCAAAAGAGCAGCCTTTGAGATCTTTGGCTTTGAGGTCTATTGGTATGCCTTGCTGATCACCGCGGGCATCGCGCTTGCAGTGCTGTATACCAAGTACCGCTCGGAGCGCGAGGGCGTTTCTGTAGACAATTTATTGGATATCGCCATGGCAACCGTCATTCTCGGTGTCATCGGCGCGCGCCTTTATTATGTGCTGACCTCGCTTGACTCGGGGCAGTACAAAACGCTGGCGGATTGGATCAACATACGCAACGGCGGGCTTGGCATTTACGGCGGCATCATCGGTGGTGTGATCGGCCTTGTGATTATGGCGGTGATCCGTAAGGCCAACGTGTTTGCCGTGCTGGACAGTGCAGCACCCGGCGTGATGATTGCACAGGCACTTGGCAGATGGGGCAACTTCTGCAACGGAGAAGCGTTCGGCTCGCCTATCGTGGACGGCAAGATCACGTATGCGTTCTTAGGTCCGGATCAGACCTACCCCGTATCCGAGAACAATATTCTGTACCGCTTGCGCATGGGCGTTAACTCGACGGCCACCAACGGTAAGTTCATGGAGGTGCAGCCTACCTTCCTTTATGAGTCTTTGTGGAATCTGCTCGGCTTTGTGCTGATCAATCTGATCTACAAAAAGAAGAAATTCAACGGACAGATCGCGCTTCTGTATTTTGCATGGTACGGCTTTGGCAGAATGTTCATCGAGGGCTTGCGTACTGACAGCCTGTATGTCCCGGGCACAGGCATCCGCATCTCGCAAATGCTGGGTCTTGTTCTGTTTATCGCGTCTGTTGCAACCTTGATCGTGGGCTTCGTGCTGACCTGTAAGAAAAAGATGCCCGCAGTCTTTTCGCCCTATTTTGTTCCCGATATCAAGGCATTCCGTGCGGAGCAGAAGAGAATTGAAGCAGAGAGAGTCGCAGCAAAGAAGGCGGAAAGAGCTGCAAAGCTTGCACAGCCTTTGCCCGAAGAACAAGAAGAACCCGAAGAACAAGAAGAACCCGAAGAACAAGAAGAACCCGAAGAACAAGAAGAACACAAAGAAACAAAAGAACCCGAAGAAACAAAAGAACCCGAAGAAACAAAAGAACCCGAAGAACCCCAAACCGAGGAGGAAGAGCATGGCGACCATCATTGACGGTAAGAGAATTTCGGCCGAGATCCGTGCCGAGCTTGCAGAAAAAACACAGGAATTCAAGAAAAAATATCATACCGTGCCCGGACTGGCAGTGATCATCGTGGGCGAAGACCCCGCATCGCGCGTCTATGTTCGTAATAAGCACAAGGCCTGCGCAGAGGTAGGATTCTATTCCGAGGTGCACGAGCTGCCCGCGGATGCAACCGAGCAGCAGGTGCTTGATCTGATTGACAGACTCAACGGGTGTGCCGATATCCACGGCATTTTGGTGCAGTTACCCTTGCCCAAGCACCTGGACGAGCAAAAGATCCTGCTTCGCATCAAGCCCGAGAAGGATGTGGATGCATTCCATCCGTACAACGTTGGCAAGATCATGATCGGTGATTATAACGTTTTGCCTTGCACGCCCGCAGGCGTCATGCAGCTGCTTTCGCGCAGCGGTGTCAGCGCGTCGGGTAAGCATTGCGTGGTGATCGGCCGCTCCAATATCGTGGGCAAGCCCATGGCTATGCTGCTTTTGCACGATAACGGCACTGTGACCGTCTGCCATAGCCGCACGCCCGATCTGCGCGCACAGACCCTGCAGGCTGACATCTTGGTCAGCGCGGTAGGCAGAGCAGGCTTTGTCACAGCCGATATGGTCAAGCCCGGGGCTGTGGTAATTGACGTGGGCATCAACCGCAATGCAGACGGCAAGCTGTGCGGTGACGTGGATTTCGGACCCGTATCCGAGGTGGCGTCCATGATCACGCCCGTGCCCGGTGGTGTCGGTCCTATGACCATTACCATGCTGCTGCAGAATACGCTGACGGCCGCAACCGCCGCACAGAAATAAAAGAACAAGCCCGAGGCGATGTCTCGGGCTTTATTCCTTATTCAACAAACTCCATATACGCCATGTTCAGGCAAGGGCCTTGGTAAATGCCTTGATCGGTGTCAAACGCCTTGCAGTAGATATCCCCCTGGCCGTACACGGTGAGAGTGTCTCCCGGGATAAGCACTTGCTCTTGACTGATCAGACAGTCGCGCAGAATGATGTAATAGTCGCCGCCGTCTGCGGGAGTGCAGATATAGTAGGTGTATTCGTCGTAACCGTTGATATCAGTGAACATGGCTTTTTTGAAAACCTTGAGCTCCAGCGTGACAAAGTCGTCCTCGTATTCGGCATAGGAGCGGTAATACTGCTCGGCAGTCAGCTCGTCACATTCCGCCACGTATTGCTCGTAGGTAAGCGAGGTATCAACGGGGCGATCAAACAGATTGGTGAAAATGGAAATGATACCGCCGACTCCAATCCAGGAGATCAGGTACAGCACGGCAAGAACACCGGCTGCCGTCCACTTTTTCCATTTTTCGTGCGGACTGGAAACCAACAGCACAATGCCCACGATAGGCATAAACCAGAACATGAGCAGAATGAACCACCAGCGGTGATACCAGCTGATAAACTGAACTCTACCTGTACCCGAACGATTTTTGCGCTTTTTGTGCTTGACCGGCTTGCGGTTACCCGCGCGCATCTCGTCGGGGCATATTTTTTTACATAAGGGGCAAGCATCGCTTGCAAAAAAACAGTCACAATCCGGGCATTTATTTAAATCCGGGCGGTCGAGTTCTTCGTCGTCCGCAAAGGAACCAAGCATTCTACCCATAAGAGATCCGTCCTTTCTTTTGAGGATACAAGTATTATATCATGAAATAGGGGAGAATGCAAGAGGAAATTATACGGCATGATTTTTCTGATTGGGTATTGCATTTTTGAGCGGAGTGTGGTATAATCTCCTTTGTTATATTGCCTCCATAGTTAAATGGATATAATAAACCCCTCCTAAGGGTTAGTTATGGGTTCGATTCCCGTTGGGGGTGCCAAAAAAGGTCAACCGCACAAGCGATTGACCTTTTTTGCACTTTCAACGGGTCAAATCTAACCCATTTCGAGCTGTTCGATTTATCTGACCCCCGTCAGATCATAAAACCACTTCTTTCGCAATTCCGAAGCACAGCCGCAAACGGCGGCATTCGGCTTGGCAGGGCAAATACGCAAGGGGATAATACGGTTGCTTGCAGGCAATATTGGCTTTAATTGCTCGTACACGCTCTCAAGAAATGCTTCGCTTAGGTCAAAGCGATTGGATTCCAGCACGATCAGATCGGGTGTAAAGAAGGATTCCAGCGTACTGATCGCGCAAGCGGTCGGCAAAGCTGCCTCCTCTGTGCAAAGCGCATCCGCAAGAGCGTCAGCAACCTTCTTGTGCTCCGGGATCAGCAGGTCACCAATGCGGCAGATTCGCGGCTTTGTTACGTTTCCGCGCATCCAAACCGATGCGTACATCATGTCGGACAGGCTGATAAACACACCACAGTCGGGATTCTGATATTCGGAAAGCGAATGAAAGTAGGATTGCGCTGCACTGATCTCGTCTGTGACCAACTCGCATTCACGCCGCAAGATCTGCTCGATCTTGCGCAACATATGCTCGCGCGATCTGGGAGAGACGGCAAGCGAGTTGGTAATGCATTGCCGCTTGTCGTCCTCGGGGGCTGTGATCACGGCAAGATAGGGCAGCATACTTTTGTCCGTGTTGCAGGCTCTGCGTACCGAATTGAGAAAGATCAAAAGATTGTCATCAAAAGGGAAAATATCATTATAGTCATGTACACAAATTTCTTTGGTCCGACTGTCGGGCGAGAGAATATGCGCCCGAAAGC
This sequence comes from Clostridia bacterium, assembly GCA_017408625.1. The sequence goes on from JAFQUG010000017.1 coordinate 8,499, forward strand.
GGCGGCATGAAAGATCAAGCACCAAAAAAAGAGGACGCTGAGAAAACTGCAACGTGCCGGGTCGACGCCCGGCACCGGCGCAGGGCAGCTTTTCCTCGATCCATAATCCTCGCTCTATCATGGCGTCGGCAATTTTTCCTGTAGTCATGATAGAAAGCTCTGTGGCCATGGCAAGCTCAGCACGCGTCACGGTACCGCTTTCGCAAAGGGCACAAAAGCAGGACAAGAGATTTTCTCGGCGAAAACCCGCAAATAAAGGATGAACTTGTTCGGGAGATTGACTTGGTTTATTTGACATGCTCACACTCCAAACTGGGAAATACTGGAAATCACGATATCATTATAGCTGTATTTGCAGTATTCGTCAAGAGAAAAAAGTCGAACGTAAGAAAATATTTCTGATTTTTCGAGAAAAAATCAAATAAAGCATTTTGCACGAAAAAAATATCAAAATTTTGTGAAAAATATGAAAGAAACCCCTTGACAAAACCCTTAGGGCATGATAAAATATATTGCCGCATAAAATAGGCTTTTTAAGTATGCAAAAATTTGCTCGCAGATGGATGCATCGCCGAACTTTAGCGAGACTATATGAAAGAGAGGTGCTTTTCGTGTTTGCAGTAATTGAAACCGGCGGAAAGCAGTACAAGGTACTCGAGCAGGACATCATCTTTGTCGAGAAGCTCAATGTTGAGGAAGGCAGCGATATCGTTTTCGATAAGGTCGTTGCAGTTTCTACCGACGCAGGCTTTAAGGCAGGCGTTCCCACCGTTGAAGGCGCTAAGGTTACCGCCAAGGTACTCAAGAACGGTAAGAACAAGAAGATTTACGTTATGAAGTACAAGCCCAAGAAGAACGAAAAGAAGAAGATCGGTCACAGACAGCCTTACACCAAGGTTCAGATCACTAAGATCGAGGCTTAATTTTTCGGTTTTTTATGACCAAGCTGGTATTTTTCAGAAGCGACGGAATTTTCTACGGCTTCGAGGAACAGGGACACACAGGGTACGGACAAGAGGGTGACGACATCATCTGCGCAGCACTGTCTGCAATGACTATGCTGATCATCAATACCGTTGAGGTGGCTTATGCGTCGCACATCGATTATACCATCGATGAGACCACAACCAAGATCACGGTCAAGTCCAAGTCGGCTCTCCCCGAATACGAGGAGGACGATTACAAGCGTTATGCTGTTTCGGGCATCTTCATGGCTTATTACAAGCAGATTGAGGATATGATCGAGGAGTATTACGATTACCTGGATGTAGCTGTCGAAGACAGACCGTACGAGTCGCAAACCGCGTAATTTTTCAAATTCAGAATCCCTTGGATTGGGATCGCACAAAAAGATGGAGGTAAGATCATGTTGAGACTTAGTTTACAGTTCTTTGCTCATAAAAAGGGTGTCGGCTCTACTAAGAACGGTCGTGACAGTGAGTCTAAGCGCCTTGGCGTTAAGAAGGCTGACGGTCAGGCAGTTATCGCCGGCAACATCATCGTAAGACAGAGAGGAACCGCTATCCACGCTGGTAACAATGTTGGTATGGGTACCGACCACACTCTGTACGCGCTGATTGACGGCAAGGTAAAATTTGAACACAAGACTAAGGACAAGAAGCAGGTCAGCGTTTACGCAGACTGATTTCTGTCGGGTCAAACGTAAAAAGGGTGCTGTAACAGCACCCTTTTTACGTTTTTATTTTGCACTGAACAGCTGCTCGCAATCAAGCAACACTGCCCGCAAGCGAGCTGCTGACCGACGAAGCTGATCAGTCTCCGAGAAATCCGGCATCATATCATAGACCACGCGAGCACCGTGTTTGCCAAGCACGCAGGGAAGGCTCAAACAGATCTCTGAAAGCTCACAGTATCCATTCGCACATACACTCAGCGGCAGCAGCACGCTTCGGTCGTTCATAACCGCATCCGCTGCAAGCACACAAGCGTGCGCAATAGAAAAATCAGAGCGGCCCTTTGCGTCAAAAGCACGTCTTTGCGAATATCTTGCATCGTCCAGAAGAGATTGCAGCAGAGCGACATCGTCATTGCGCCCCATTGATTTAAGATAGCTTGGAACGGACATGCCGCAAACTTGCAGATAAGTTTTACACAAAAAGGCATTGTCATCATCCGTTCCAAGCACCAAGGCTTGCACGTTGCGGCTGTCGGTGCCCAGATATTGAGCAATCAATTTGCTTGTGCGCAGGGAAAGAGGGAGCGTGCCCAGGCCAATTACGCGCGTAGATGGAACCCCAAGAGCATGCAAAACAATATGAGTCATGATATCCACGGGCTCGCTTGCAACCAAAACCACTGCATCGGTGTTGTTTGCGGCGATCCCTGCTGCAGCAGCACGCACCAAGGGGAGATTAAGCTCGATTTGATCTGCTTGCGCGGTTTCATACAGAGCGGGAATTCCCGTAGCCAGAATAATCAGTTTACATCCCTCAAGATCTGCATAATCACCAACCCATACATCAGGGCTTGCACCGTAGGGAAGCGCGCCGAGAATATCTGCCACCTGACCGTCTGCCATGCGTTTGTCATCGTCGATCAGCACGAGCTCATCGAAAAGCCCGCTTTGTGCAAGGGAACAGGCGATCGTGCCGCCCGTGCCAAGACAACCGATCACCGCACATTTTCTTTTGCTCTGCATCAAGTCGAACGAAAAAAATGACATAAAAACCTCCACACCACGGTAATATCTACCATAGTATGGAGGTTTTTTGTATGATTATTCACTCAGCGTGCGTTCCACGGCTTTTTTCCATCCGGTATAAAACGCATTTCTTTGCTCATCTGACATCTGCGCATCGAATTGCGCGTCAGGGCGATAGATCTTGCGAATGGCGTCAAGAGAGTCGTAAACGCCTACGGCGAGACCTGCAAGACACGCAGCACCCAGCGCAGTGGTTTCAATGCAACAGGGGCGTACGATCTGCTTTCCGGTTATGTCGGCTTGGAATTGCAGCAGGAACTTATTCGCACTTGCACCGCCGTCCACCTTCAACGAGGCAACGGGTGTGCCCGCCTCTTGCTCCATCACGGCAAGCACGTCGGCCGTCTGGTAAGCCATGGACTCCAGCGTTGCACGAACGATATGCGCCTTGGTTGCCGCTCGCGTCAAGCCCACGATGCTGCCGCGTGCGTACGGATCCCAATAGGGAGCACCCAAGCCAACAAATGCGGGCACAAAGTAAACCCCGCCATTGTCGGGCACGCTGCGAGCAAGCTTTTCGGTGTCTGCAGAGGAGCGAATGATGCCAAGTCCGTCGCGCAGCCATTGCACGGCAGCACCGCATACGAATACCGAGCCCTCGAGTATGTATTGCGTTTTGTCTCCGATTCGCCATGCGATCGAGGTCACAAGGCCGTTTTGCGAGGTCACGGCAGTCTCGCCCGTGTTCATCAGCATAAAGCCGCCTGTACCATAAGTATTCTTGACGTCGCCCTTGTCAAAGCAGCATTGCCCAAACAGTGCCGCCTGCTGGTCGCCTGCCACTCCCGCAATTGGGATCTCCGTGCCAAACAGAGAATGCTTGGTGTAACCGAATACGCCGGAGGAGGGCAGTACCCGGGGGAGCATGCATGCGGGAATTCCGAAAAGCTCCAAAAGCTCTGCGTCCCAGCAAAGCTCGTGGATGTTGTAAAGCATAGTGCGTGCAGCGTTACTGGGGTCAGTTGCGTGTACCTTGCCGCCGGTCAGCATCCAGATCAGCCAGGTATCTACCGTGCCGAACAAGAGCTCTCCGTTTTGGGCTTTTTCCATCGCCCCCGGAACATTTTGCAGGATCCAGCGAATCTTGGTCGCAGAGAAGTAAGAGTCGATCAGAAGACCTGTCTTGGCTCTGACAGTGTCGCCATAGCCTTGCTCCTTGAGTGCGTCGCAGTAATCTGCCGTGCGACGGCACTGCCATACGATGGCGTTGTAGACCGGCTTTCCGGTATGCTTATCCCACACCACGGTGGTCTCGCGCTGGTTGGTAATCCCAATGGCAGCAATATCCGCACCGTCGAGGCCTGTTTTTGCCAATGCCTCGTGCGCCACGCCGATCTGCGTTGCCCAGATCTCGGTAGGATCGTGCTCCACCCAACCGTCGTGCGGGAAGATCTGCGAAAATTCCTTTTGTGCCGTGCCGACCATTTGTCCGTCTGAGGAGAAAATAATGGCGCGGCAGCTGGTCGTGCCTTGGTCCATTGCAAGTAAATATTGCTTCATAGTGCACCTCCGCGTATCATTTTCTTCAGTATATCACAGAAAGGAAAAATTGTCAAACCTCTTTACCGAATTCATGAAATATGCTATAATACAGAAAAGAGGTGAAGGATATGAATTCGTTTCGTTTAGTCAGCTTTAACATCTGCTCATCGCATTTTCTGCACGGGCATTATACAGAAGAAAATCTGAAGCTTTTGGCCCGGAGCATTGCGGACGAGAGCTTTGGCATGGTCTGCCTGCAGGAGGTGGACAAGATCTGCGCGCGCTCCGAGGGCGTTGACATGACGGCCGAGCTTGCGCGCATGGCGGGGTATCCCTATACGCATTTCATCAAAATCCGTGATTTCCAGGGTGGGGAATACGGCACGGCCATTCTTTCGCGTTACCCGATTGTCAAGGCTGAGACGCGAAATTTCGCGGTCAGGATCGCAACGCAGGGCACCTCCTGCGGTTACGTTGTGCTTGATGTGGACGGTGAGCGCGTGACCGTGTTCAACACGCATCTCTCTGTCGAGAGCGATGAGGCCAACACCGACACCATGCTGTGCCTTGGCGATATTCTGTCCGATTACGTGCAAAAAAACAATGGCAGAATCCTTTGCTGCGGGGATTTTAATACCAATCCCGACAAGATAGCAAAGCATCTGCCAATGTTCAAGTATGCAAATCACGGGCTTTACACTTATGCCGATCGCTCGATTGACAATGTGCTGTATCTCGGATACCATGTGCAAAACGTGCACACCGTCGATACCACGACAAGCCGCGTGACCGATCACAATATGCTTGTGTGTGACGTCACGTTATAAGCTGTTGAAATAAGCGCGAATGTCCTGCTCTGCAGCCGTGCAGCTGCCCTGGATCATTTGCGCACTACCGCCGCCCTTGCCGCCAAGGGCGGCGTTGATTTGTTTGGAAAGGGCTTTGAGATCGCGTGATGCAGATCCCATGATATAGCGATAGCCGTCCGTGTTGTTGCCAAAGAAAGCCGCACAGATACCTGTGCACTTGGGCACGCCCGCATTGACCAACAGGCGCAGAGAGAGCATGTCGGGATCATCTGTGAAGATACAGAGATTTCCCTCGGTTTCTTCCAATGCAGCAATTTTATAGTCAAGCAGTTGACGGCGCAGGGAAGAGATCAGCGCAGAACGCTTTTCAATCTCAGCATCCTTTTTCCTGACTCCTTCAACCACTTCGCTCTGCTTTACCGACAGCATTGCCGAAATGAAGGCCACATCCTGCCAGGTCTTGCGATAATGCGCCAAAGCCGCACTGCCCGCAAGAAAGTGAATGCGCATGCCGCCCTTGTATCGAATGGCATCCAGCAGCTTGATCAGACCGATCTCTCCCGTCCTTGCCACGTGCGGTGCACAGCAGGCGCACACGTCGTACTCACCGATGGTGACAAGGCGCACGTTTTCGGTAAGGTCCAGCTTGGAGCGGTACATGGTTGCCGCCAGCACCTCAGCAGAAGGGTATTCAGCTGTGATGGCCACGTTTTCATAAATGATGCGGTTGGCCTCGTCCTCAATTTCATTCAGTTGCTCACGTGTCAGCTCACCGTCAAAGTCCATGGTGATCTCACCGCCTAAGTGAAATCCCACGTTGCTAAAGCCGTATTTGCGATGCATCAATCCCGAGACAATGTGCTCTCCGGAGTGAATTTGCATCTTCTGATACCGTGCTTCAAAGTCCAACCGGCCGTGTACAGTCGCACCGATTTGCAAAGGAGCATCGGTAAAGTGAATGATCACGCCCTCCTGTTCCTGCACGTCCAGCACCTGTGCACAGTCAATCGAGCCACTGTCGGCACTCTGTCCACCCTCCTCGGGGAAAAATGCGGTCCGATCAAGCACCACAGCATATCCTGTTTTCTCTTGCTCGCAGGAGAGTACCGTAGCGTCAAATGTCTGCATATAGCTGTCCTTGTCAAATAAACGAACTGTCTTTTGCATCATAACCTCACAAACAAAGAGCCGCGTGAGCGGCTCTTGTTTCTTAATCCAATAATTTCAGATCCAACCAAAGGTCGGAGATAAATGACAGCAGCTCCGGATCCAGATTTGCGTATGCAAACTCATTGTACGAAGCGGCAAAATCAAAGCCCTCGGGATAAAGCATCTCATAATAGTCGCATTCCTCGTCTCCCTTGCCAAGAGCCTCCTGGTACTCGGGATTGTCATAAACCGCGCTATTGGGAGTTGCATAGTAAATGTATTCCGCATTTGCTCTTGCTATGTCACAAATCTCACCGTCGATGACAACGTCTGTTGCAAGCATAAAGTTGATATATGCTTCAGCAACCTCCTTGTTTCTGGCGCAAGTGGGGATGCACATCGCGTCCATAAACAGGTTGGTGCAGATATTGCCGTCCTTATCTCTGGGGTACCCAAACTGCAGATTTACGTTCTCGGAAGAGTTTTCCATCATGGTAATGCAGTCACCTGCGTAGTAAGCGGCGATGGCGGCATCTCCCGATTCCATCATGTTGAACACCTGGTCCATGACGTATCTCTTGAGCAGTGGCTTTTGCGCAGCCAGCTCCTCGTAAGCTCTTGTCCAATCCTCACGACTTTCGGAGTTGACGCTGATACCCAGCTTGTACATCGCAGTACCGAAGGCGTCTCTGGAGTTATCAAAC
>JAFQUG010000176.1 GCA_017408625.1 Clostridia bacterium
GACATGGCCCGGTCTTGGAGGGCGTTGCGTACCACGTGCCGCGATACTCCCCCTCGGCAGGCGGTGCATCGTACAAAAAATACGGTGCATCCTTGATATACACCTCTCTGGCAAAGCTGCGGAATCCGCGCAAAAATCCTGCGTCATGCAAAGCCTCCAGCGGGCAGGACGGACAGGCCACGCCGCCAAAGACCGAGTCGTAGCACACAAGCTCGTGCGTGCTGCAAAGCGTATGCGGTCTGTTTGTCACGGTGAAATACCCCATGCGCGTGCGGTCACCGCGCAAGTCACACGTGCAGGCATACCCCGGCAGATGCCCCGAGTCGGCGCAGTACACATATCTGTGCACCGTGTCGGGCACGCGGAAGGTATCGGGGCAAGCGTCAAAGATCCCTGCGTCGTACAGCCGCGTCATGACCTCGTCCCACACCGCGATGCTGACGTTGCCTTCGATGCTTTGCTCACGTGCGGGATAGTCGTAGCCCGTCCAGACGCCGCCCAGGACAGCAGGCGTGTACCCTACGAACAGACGGTCAACCCCGCGTTGCGTCGTGCCTGTCTTGCCCGCCACCTGCACGCGATCTGCAAGCCCAATCTTGCCGCGCGCAGTTCCCTTTTGCACCACGCCCTGCATCATTTTGGTCATAATGGCGGCGTTTTCGGGCGAGAGCACGCGCTCGGGCGAAACCGTGTTGCTCAGCAGCACCACTCCGTCCGCATCCGTAACGAAAAAGTAGGAGCGGCACGGCAGATAATTGCCACTGTCAAATACAGTGTAGGCATTGGTCAGCTCACGAAGCGTCACGCCATGCGCAAACTGCCCAAGCGCAAGTCCTGCTTGCGTCATATCCGAGTCGCCAAGTGAGCGCATACCCAGCCGATCGCGCAAAAAGTCCAAAGACGCTTGCCTGCCCACGTCCTCCAGGATCTCGACCGCAACCGTATTGACCGACTCTGCAAGTGCGGTTGCCACATCGGTCAGCCCATGATACGCATAGTGCGCGTTACGCGGCCAAGGAGTATTGCCATCGAATTTCAGCGGTACGTCGTCGTACACGCTTGCCCAATTGATGATGCCGCGCTCGAGTGCGGGCGCATAGACCGAGAGCGGCTTGATGGCAGATCCGGGGGGCAATTTGGTATCGGTAGCATAATTCTGCAGTCTGTTCGCGCCCTTTTGGCCAATCGCGCCTGCTACTCCCAGAATATCCCCCGTGTGCGGGTCGATCACGATCATGGCAGAGCGTTCGTGCGTGCCGAACAGATCTGTGGTGGCATAGTAGTCCTCCAAAATGCTTTGCACGCGCTCGTCCATAGCGGCATAGATGCGCAAGCCACCGCTGTATACCATATTGGATGCCGCAGCACGGCTGTAGTTGTACGTCGCGCACAGATCATCGATCACGTCGCCCACCACCATATCCTCGTACCACGACGCCACGCGGCTACCGCTGCGCACCTCGGGAGAGAGCGCGATGGGCTGCGCGGCGTCAAGGTAGCTCTGCTCGTCCAGATACCCCTGATCAAGCATGCAGGAAAGGATAAGCTGCCTGCGCTGCTCGTTCTGCTCGGGATGCGTGATGGGATTATAGCGCACGGGATTGTTGGTAATGGCTGCGATACAGGCACATTCGCCCACCGAAAGTGCCGAGATATCCTTTGAAAAATAATGCTTTGCCGCTGCTCCCACACCGCGGCAGCCGTCGGCTAAGTTGATGACATTGAGATACATCTCAAGCACCTCTCGCTTGTCTGCGCGGCGCTCCAGATCCAGGGCGCAGAACATCTCGGTCAGCTTGCGGTCAATGCTGACGCGGTCGTCACCCGTCAGATTTTTGACCAGCTGCTGGGTAATGGTGGACGCGCCGAAGGATTTTCCGGTCTTGCCAAGCAGCTTTTTTTGCAGATAAGCGGCTGCCGCCTCGCCCGTGCGCAGAAAATCCACGCCCTCATGCTCCCAGAAACGCTTGTCCTCAATGGCCACGAAGGCATCGATCATGGACGCGGGGATCTGATCGATCGCGGCGTATTCATAATAGGTATTGCCGCCGCAAAGCGGACCGATCTCGTGCACTTCTCCCTCTCTTGCGGCACGGTTTGAAAAGGTATACGCATACAGGCGCGAGGTGCCGCCCGAACGCGCCACGTGCAAGAGAGCGTCGTCCAAGGAGCTGTCCGCATATGGCTCCAGCACAATACATGCCGCAATGCCGCCAATCGCGCCCAAGAGCAACGCGACAAGCAGCAGGATCGCTATGATTTTTCCAAGCCTTTTCATGTATCCTCCCGTTTTTTCATTCCGGATTTGCATAGACCCGTCAATTCGGGCAAGAATAATCATGCAACAAAAAAAGTGAGGTACAAGCATGAAATCATTGAAAATTGCCTTTGCCGTTTTGCTATGCGTTACTATTTTGTCGGTGGGCGCATCGGTTGTATGCGCGGTGATTGCCGGCAACGTGGCCGAATCCTTCCGCGATTACCGTTCCTCTGTCATTACTGCATTAAGTTCCCTGCATGCGCAGCTGAACAGCTCCAAGCAGGCCTTTGCGGATGCGCTGACATATCTGGACGGTGCGCAAAACACGGCTGCAGATACGTCGCCCGAAACCGAAACGCTGCCACAAGACGAGCCAAGCACAGAAAAGCTGGAGCAGGACACCGCCGACGCACTCAAGCAGGACAAGCCAAGTCCGGAGGAATCCACCGTTGCAGCTGCCGTTTACACGGTAAAGTCGGTCGATGGAAAAATCGCAATATTTGACCAATCCGGAGCACTCGTGCGCACGCTCAACGTAGCAGTCGCGACCCTGCCCCGCGCAGACCGCGAGCAGCTCGCCGTGGGGATCGTGATCAACGGTGTGGAAGAGCTCAACGCACTGATCGAGGACTATTCGGGGTAAATGAAAAGCTGAGTCAATTATGACTCAGCTTTTTTATCAGCCCTTCATTTTCCGCTCAAGAAGCTGCTTGCATTCCTCCCAGCTGCCCTTGACAAAGGCGTCCTTATACAGACGAAAGGCGGAATTGCCATCTACGTAAATCATGACAGCATTTCCCTTTTCCTTAATTTTTCGAATGCTTTGATACCTGACGTGCTGCACCGTGGTGTGATCGGTGATGACAATATCCTCGTCGCCAAACTCGGTGCTTCTCGTCCACTCGGACACACCGTATTTTTGTACCGCAAGCCAATATCTTCTCGCCCATATTCCCTTATTATTCGTTGGCAAACACGACCAGCGCGGTCATCGCTTCTCTTGTAAACTCAGTCATTTCCACCGCGGTCCATTGCTCGGCCGTTCCCAAATAGTTTACGGTCTGAAGGCTGTCGCAGAATTCAAATGCGTCACTGCCCAGGGCCTGCATGCTTTGGGGCAACGTCAAGGTGCGAAGCTTCTTGCATTGGCGGAAAGCCCCATCCTGTATTTCGGTCAAAGCGTCCGGCAGATCAAGCTCTTCCAGCGAAGAACAACCGCTGAAGGCATTGACACCGATGCTTTGCAGCCCGGCGGGCAATTTGACCTGCGTCAGGTGCGAGCAGCTCTCAAACGTTTGCCGCTCTATCGTGACAAGGCTATCCGGCAGCTCTGCCAAGGCAAGTGCAGAAGCCGAGAAAGCTCCCTTTTCAAGCACCAAAAGGCCCTCGGGCAAGGTGATCTGCTTCAGGCTGAAATTGTTGGCAAAGGCAAACGAGCCGATCTCCTCAAGTCCTTCGGTCAAAAGAACGGTTGAGAGATTGTCGCAATAACGGAAGGCCTTGCTGCCTACGTGTGTCACGGTGGACGGCAGCGCAACCAGGGTAATAAAATCGTTCGATTCAAAAGCCTCGTCCTCAATGCCGACTATGGGATATCCTTGATAGGTGGGCGGAATATACAGCTGTGCATCCGTGCAC
>JAFQUG010000177.1 GCA_017408625.1 Clostridia bacterium
GTCATACTAATTATACCATATTTGGAGGATTTCCTCTCATCGGCAGAGCCTCTATTGAACCACGCGACTATCGCGTGGTTTTCGTTTTTCAAAAAAGGAGATGCAATTATGCATCTCCTATTATATTTTTTACGGTTTGATCTATATAATCACAAACCATAAAAAATTCTTTATCAATACATCGATTCGGGATTCTGATTACTTGAATACCGTATGCTTCTAATTTTTCGGTTCTCAATTCGTCCTTTTGCATACCTTTTTCCGTTTCATGTTGCCTGCCGTCTATTTCGATGATCAATTTAGCCCGACAACAATAGAAATCTGCAATAAAGTCACCGATCATAGCCTGTCTGCGAAATTTCACGGGATATTTACTTAAAAAATCATACCATAAGTGGTTTTCTTGTTTCGTGGCATTGGCATGATTGCGCATACGTTGGGCTAACGGTTTGTTTTTCTTGTTATATGGCAATGGCATGACAGGCTCCTTGTATGATCATTATGAAGAATATTTCGGTGCTTTTCAAGGGATCCGCAGATCTGATACCGTCCCGATCTCTTCGCTCGGCCCCTTCCTCCCGTTGCGCTACGCTACGGGAGCCCTCCTTCCCCTGCGGGGACGGCTTTCTGCGCGCATCCGCATCGATCACTCATCCCTCAAAAAAAGCTTGTGAAGTTTGACAAAAACAGACGCAAATCACTTCGCTCTTGTAACCTTGAGCGTCATCTTACATCTCTCGGCCTGTGCACCGCGGATCTCGATCAGATAATCCAGGAAGATCACGCCATCACTCTCTAAGCGATTGTCCACCTGCAAAGAGAACACGCCTACCTGGAAAGGCATGTAGGGCGTTTCATAGGTGCAGAGATGGCGCACGCCGCGCTCAAATACCATGGCTGTGCTGACAGCACCCGAGCGAAGCATGGAAACCGTTCCCGGCTCACCCTTGGCATACGAAATGACGGTGCGCGAGCCCTCCATACCGCTCAGCTCGCCCTCATCGTACACGATCTCGACTCTGCCGCCGCGCACGCGCGCAAAGCCCTCGGTGATCATCTCCAGCGTCTCTCTTTCCTCCTCGCCCTCCAATTCCTCGGGCACCATAATGCTGATATCCTCGGTCAGCTCGGCAATCTCCTTTTCGTAAACCGCGTCGAACAGCTCAGCCTTGACGGCACTGCGCTCGGACACAATGCTCACGCTTACGTATTCTATCATAAAAGCACCTCAAAATTCGTCGTTTTTATTATTATAGTACATTCCGCTCTCTCTGTCAAGCACAATTCCGCATCTCAAAATTTGTATAGTTTTAACAAAACGATTTGGATAATATGTTTCATCCTTGACATTTCTATGTGAAAGCAGTATAATAGAATGAATGCAAATGCGAAATACATTTCACAATTACGGAGGTTGACATGAAAAAGTTTTTAGCTCTTCTGTTGGCTGTGCTGATGCTTGCTGCTCTGCTTGCCGGCTGCGCTGAGTCAGGTGGAGACGAGCAAACGGAAGCCACCACGCCCGCAGGTGAAGAAACCAACGTTCTGGATCTTTTGGACGTTCCGGACAAAAAGTACGACGGTAAGGAATTCATGTTCTTAACCAGAGATGCTGCTGAATGGACTACCGTTGATATCTATTCCGAGGAGCTGACCTCGGACCCCATCAACGATGCAGTTTACCGCAGAAACGACGCCATCCAGACCAAGTACGACGTAGTCATTCTGGAAACCCAGACCATGACCGCAGCTGCTGACCTGGAAAAGGACATTAAGGGCGGCAGCGGCGAATACCAGGCCATTGTTCAGAAGCTTGGCGATTGCGCGCTGATCTCGACCAAGGGCTACCTGCAGAATTTAAGAGAGGTTCCTCACATGGACCTTGATAAGACCTGGTGGGACCAGAAGGCTCTTGAAGGTCTTTCGATCGGTAACAAGGTATACTTTGCGACCGGTGACCTTCTGACCAGTGACAACGACGGTACCTTCATCGTCATGTTCAATAAGACCATCGCTGAGGACAACGGACTTGAGGATATCTACGAGCTTGTCAACAACAAGCAGTGGACCTTCCAGAAGATGTACGACATGTCCACCATTGCTGTCAAGGACCTCAACGGTAACGGTAAGATGGAGCACGACGCTGACGTGCTGGGTACTGCAACTACATCAAACTCCGGTTACTGCATGATGTATGCAGCGGGCATCGTGATCACCGCCAAGAATGACAACGACGTTCCCGAATACGTACTGGACACCGAGCGCGCTGTGGATGCAATCCCGCTCTCTTATCAGATCATCGGTGACAAGAACATGGCTCTGAACATGAACTCTGCCGGCGGCAGCACCGACGTTGTGGAAAACGGTAAGATGTGCTTTGGTAACGGACACGCGCTGTTCTTCCAGGAATGCATGCAGTGCGTCATCCGTCTGCGCAGCTACGACGTGGAATTCGGCGTAGTTCCCTTCCCGATGTTCAATGAAGAGCAGGGTGAGTACTACTCTCACATGAACGAGGTTGGCGGCATGGTTTGCATCCCCACCAGCGTTGTGGATCAGGAGCTTGAGGACGTTGGCGCGATCATCGAGACCATGGCAGCTTACTCGGTCGATACCCTGACCCCTGCTTACTATGACATTTCCCTGATCTCCAAATCCACCAGAGACGAGGAATCCAGACCTATGATCGAGCTGATCCTTGCGAACCGTATTTACGACCTCGGTTACGTATTCGAGCAGGCGTGGGGCGGCTACGTCGGCCAGATCGCAGGCAAGTTCATCGACGGCAAGACCAACGTTGCTTCCACCAAGCCCAACAGCTTCAAGAAGCAGATGGACAAAACCCTGAAGAAATTCGATATTGACACCGACTGATTAAAATATTGGGAGTCACCCGTTGGCGGGTTA
>JAFQUG010000178.1 GCA_017408625.1 Clostridia bacterium
ACCGATTGCCCCTATCTTGCACCGCAGCCGTATCGCGGCAAGATCAACCACTCGGGGCTGATGCATTCCATAGCCGAAATGCAAGCCGAGCTGCACAATGTTGCAATTGAGCAGATCGCGGCCACGACCGCAAATAACGCGAAAAAACTGTTCAATATCTCGTAAATTTGTGTAAAACGAACAAAAAAGAGGGCGTATTTTTTACGCCCTCTTTGCAAAAAAATCAATCGAATATCTTGAAAAATGGTTTTGAGTGCTGTATAATAAAATAGTATGCTGTATAAATATTGGCGTATTTGCACATGAAAAACAATTTCGTTTTGCAATAAATTCAAATGAAAGGGATCCCTCGTCCCGGCATGAGTCGGGAAAAAGGGAACAAGGAACACTACCATGGCAACTTTTAACACCAAGCAAATCAGAAACGTAGCTCTGATGGGTCACGGCGGCTCGGGCAAGACCTCTCTTGCAGAGTCTATGCTGTACGTCTCCGGCGGCGTTGACCGTATGGGTAAGACCACCGACGGAAACACCGTTTGCGACTTTGACGCAGAGGAAAAGGCAAGAGGCTTTTCTCTGTCCGCATCCCTTGCTCACGTTTTTTGGAAGGATATTAAGATCAACGTGATCGACGCTCCCGGCTACCTCGATTTCGAGGGCGAAGTCAACCAGGCAGTCCGCGTTGCTGACAGTGCGATCATCATGGTTGACGGTAAGGCAGGCCTTGAGGTCGGTACCGAGCTCGCATGGGATAAGGCATGCGCTATGGGCATTCCGAAGGCATTCTTTATCAACAAGTGCGACGATATGGATGCACACTTCAACAAGACCTTCGCACAGCTGCACGAAAAGTTCGGCAACTCCCTCTGCCCCGTATTCATTCCCGTTGGTAAGAACGGTAAGGATATCACCATGATCGACCTGATCGACATGAAGGCTTACGTTTACGACGACAGCGGAAAGAGAACCGAAACTGCCATGACTGCTGAACTGGAAGCGAATGCAGAGAGATACCAGGAGGTCCTCAAGGAGGCTCTGGCAGGTACGTCCGACGAATTGATGATGAAGTTCTTCGACGGTGAGGAGTTCACCAAGGAAGAGTCCATGGAGGCTATGCACCAGGGTATCATCGACGGTACCATCACTCCCGTATTCTGCGGCGCTGCTACCAGACTCTGGGGCGTTGTTGCAGTGATGGACGCTATCGTGGAGTCCTTCCCCAGACATACCGCTAAGAAGGTTGAAAAGCTGGCTGATGGCTCCGACGTTGAGATCAAGGTTGACGGCGAGACCTCTCTGTTCGTATTCAAGACCATCGCTGACCCGTTCCTTGGCAAGATGTCTCTGTTCAAGGTCATGAGCGGTACTGTCAAGAGAGATATGGTTCTGACCAATCTGACCAGTGACGCACAGGAAAAGATGGCTCATATCTATATTATGAAGGGTAACAAGCAGACCGAGGTTGACGAGCTGGCTTGCGGTGATATCGGTATGGTTGCAAAGCTGTCCGACACCAACACCAACGACACCCTGACTGCAGGCGGCAAGGCTTACGCTGCTACCAAGTACCCCAATCCTTACATGTGCCAGGCTATGATGCCCGCAACCGCTAAGGATGAGAGCAAGATCTCCCAGGCTATTGCAAGAATGACCGAGGAAGACCTGACTCTGAAGTATGAAAACAACCCCGAGACCAAGCAGATGCTGATCTACGGTCTGGGTGACATGCACCTGAGCGTGCTGGCTGCCAAGATGAAGGGCAAGTTCGGCGTACAGATCAAGCTGGATACTCCCAAGATCGCTTACCGCGAAAAGATCACCAAGAAGTGCGACGTTGAAGGTAAGCACAAGAAGCAGAACGGCGGTTCCGGTCAGTACGGCCACGTTAAGGTAAGATTTGCTCCCGGTGAAGAGGACGGCCTGACCTTTATCGATGCAACCGTTGGCGGTTCGGTTCCCAAGAACTTCATTCCCGCAGTTGAAAAGGGTCTGCAGGATGCAATGGCAAAGGGTATTGCAGGTTATCCCATGGTCAACCTCAAGGCAGAGCTGTACGACGGCTCTTACCACGCAGTTGACTCGGATGAGCTTTCCTTCCGTACCGCTGCTAACCTGGCGTACAAGAAGTGCCTTGAGCTGTCCGCTCCCGTACTGCTTGAGCCTGTAGGCAGCCTGTTCATCACAGTTCCGGACGGCATGGTTGGTGATATCATGAGTGATATTCCCAAGCGTCGCGGTAACGTTATGGGTATGAACCCTGCAGAGGGCAAGCCCGGTTACACGGTTGTTGAGGCAGTTGCTCCCAAGTCTGAGCTTGTGACTTATCCCATCGACCTGCGCGCAATGAGCCAGGGCCGTGCATCCTTCGAGTTTGAAGTGACCGGTTACGACGTAGTACCCGCGAACATTGCTCAGAAGGTGATCGAAGAGAACAAGAAAGCTGAGTAATGCTCATCCGGTGAATTTCCCCGATTGCTGCGTTGCTCCTCGCTCGCGGCTCGACTTACGACAAGTAAGCCTTCGCCTGGCGATCTGCGGTGCGCCTGGCACTCGAAAAATTCTCGCGGATGAAAAAATTAAGGGCTGTCGCTTTTGCGACAGCCCTTTTTGCGTCAACCATGCTCTGATGAAAGTTTTGATCAAACTTTTTCAAAAGTTTGCGCGGGTCGAGGGCGCGAAGCCCCCGTCGCGCCCGCAGGCGCGAAATCCTTTTGCGCTGTTTTTGGTTCTTTTTGCAGCTCCTTGCTCAAAAAGAACGGAGAGAATTTTCTCAATGTTACATGTCCTGATTCATTCCGTACTTTTTCCTGGCTATGTAGCCACAAGAAAAAAACGTAGAGATTTTTTTCATTGTAACACATCCTGAATCATTCCATTCTTTTCTTTGACACCTCAGGCGCAAAGAAAAGAATCAAAAGAAACGCCGAGAATGTTTCGCCTCTGCGGAGGCGACGAGGGCTGCTCACCCTCGACCTCGGTCGCTTTTTTGAAAAAGCG
>JAFQUG010000179.1 GCA_017408625.1 Clostridia bacterium
CGCACAACCAGATGTTCCGTGATGCCTTTAACAAGGTGCAGGAAACGGGTTCCAACCGCGATTTCGGCACGACCAAGGCGGCAAAGATGTATTTCTCTATGTCGAATCCAGGACCGAATACGTTTGCGACGGGCGAAACTCACGCACCGTCTTTTAAGTAATTTAAGAAAGTCACCGTCATTGTTTGGCGGTGACTTTTGTACTTTGAGAAAACAGCTTGTCCTCATCGATTTTTTAATTAATTAAGCTAAATTTTGGTAAAATTACGTGTTGTTGTTCTTATGTGATAGCAGGGCAGCATTTTTTGAACGTTTTGCTGAAGTGCGAAAAATCCTTATTTTACAAGGGCTTTCAGCGTTTTTTTGATAAAGATTGTTCTTTGGTGATTGCAGCATCGGCAGCCAGGTCCTCATAGAGGTCGGTGATGGGGTCGCCCTTGACGGCCAGGTACTTGGTGTCAAAGGGCACACCTGCCGCGCTGACGGGATAGATGCCGGTGGTATGATCCACAAAATACGATGCAAAGGGGCTCTCATTGATCTCCTTTTCCGAGAGATTGCGCGTCAGCTGGTACACGATCGCTGAAATCATTTCCATGTGTGCCAGCTCCTCTGTGCCGATATCGGTCAGCGTGCCGATGATCTCCTTATCGGGCATGCTGTAGCGTTGATTGAGATAGCGCAGGGATGCGCCAAGCTCACCGTCGGGGCCGCCCAGCTGCGTGATGATGGCGGTGGCGAGCTTGGGATTGGGTGTCTTGATATTGACGGGGTATTGCAGCTTACGTTCATAGATCCACATATCTCTTACTCCTTACAGATCGTTCTGCCAGGGCCAAGGGCTCTGTCCCCATTCCCAAAGGGCGGGGTTTTTGTTGTCCATGATAGTCATGGGGCCGCAGGTCCTGTTGTATACCTTGGCGACCTCGTCGCGTTCGGCGATCAGCTTTTGATAATAGTCAAGCGCAGCCGCGTTATCGGGGTAGCTGTCAAGGTAAAGGGCCAGCTCCACAATGGCGAAATCCAAGCGCTGCAGCTTGGCGTAAAGCTGCTTGCAGTCCTTGCTTTGTGTCTGATCCATACCTTACCGTCCTTTCCGCGAGCCCTTGAAGGGGAAGTCCAGGCACTTGAAAATTGTGCCCTTGTCCAACCACTGCTCGCATTCGTAAAGGTTTTCAAAGGCCTGTGCGGGCGCGTATACCATGGCAAGCGGGTAAGCGTCCGGGCAGGCGTGGGAGGGCTTTTGCGGCATGACGTTCATGACAGGCACGTCAGTCTCACAATCGCAATCCCGTGAATTCTGATATTGTCGCAGCGCAGCATAGGGGACGCGCTCTCGTCCGCGTCCGGCACTGCTTCTTTGTGCGTACATGTTTATTCCTCCTTAGTAGGCATTGAGCGAATTTGCTCAATGTCAGTATATGGCGGATGGGTGCGAAGTGTGTCGAAGCCAATAATTTCGAAGATAATTTGTATAAAGTGCCTATGGTTATCTGCAGAGTATTGTGCTATAATATATAGATAGTTGTGATTGTTTTGTTAAAATTTGAAAAAACTATTGACAAAGTTGACAATGCGTGATAAAATGGTTTCGAAAACCACATTCGAACAAGGAGGCTTGTTTTGGACATTCTGCTTTATTGTCTGTTTGCTGTATTTTTTGGCGTTTCATTGATCGGCATTATCCTGTATTTCCCCAGAATAAAATGCTGGTTCTATGCATTCGGACATCAGGAAAAGTTATATAATCCTAAGAAAAACCGTTTGGCGGTGATCGTTCCCGCCAAGAATGAGAGCGAATCGATCACTCCCTTTTTTGACAGTGTGGAAAGACAAAGCTACGACCGCGAGTTGTTTGATATCTACGTAGTGGTGGACGATGAAAATGACCCTACCATTGCCATGACAGAGCAAAGAGGTCACGTGCCCGTGATCGTTTCGGGGCAGACCAAAAAGGGCGACGCGTTGGACGGATGCCTCAAAAAGATCCTTTCTGAGGACGCTTACAAGTACGACGCGTACATCGTCATCGATGCGGACACCGTGTTGGACGACGCGTTCTTGGAAGAGATGAATAACGCCATGGTCAAGGATACCGAGATCGTGGTTTCCAAGAAGAGAGTCA
>JAFQUG010000180.1 GCA_017408625.1 Clostridia bacterium
CGGTGAAAAGTCGGTCTACATCGTATCCGGCTTCATGAAGCTGACCCGCGACGAGGCGTTTGCCATTCGTTATCACATGGGCTTTTCGGGCACAGAGGACCCCGGTAACGTAGGCAAAGCACTTGAAATGTTCCCGCTTGCATACGCCCTTTGCATGGCCGACATGGAGGCTGCATACTTCATGGAAGGCAGCCCCGAAAAGAAATAAAAAATATGAAATATAAAGGAGAAACGATTATGTCTGAAAAGAACTATCCGACCCCTCATATAAATGCAAAGCCCGAGGACTTTGCAAAGACCGTGCTGATGCCCGGCGACCCCAAGAGAAGCGAATTCATCGCAAAGACCTTCCTGGAAAACCCCGTATTGGTCAACGACGTGCGCGGCGTGCACGGCTATACCGGTACGTATAAGGGTACGCCCGTTTCGGTCATGGCAAGCGGCATGGGTATGCCTGCCATCGGCATCTATTCTTACGAGCTGTTCAATTTCTTTGACGTGGATAACATCATCCGCGTCGGCTCTGCAGGCTCTCTGCAGCCGCATATCCACGTGCGTGACGTGGTGTTTGGCCAGGGCGCGTGCTTCCAGGGCGGCTTTGCGGCGCAGTACCATCTGCCCGGCAATATTGCTCCCATCGCAGATTATACGCTGCTGTCCACCGCCATCGAGCAGGCGCAAAAGCAGGGCGTGAATTGTCACGTGGGCAATATTCTGTCCTCGGATATGTTTTATAACGACGACCCCACCGATACCATGAAGTGGGCAAAGATGGGCGTGATGGCCGTGGAAATGGAGGCCGCCGCGCTTTATATGAATGCAGCGCGCGCAGGCAAGCGCGGACTGTGCATCTGCACCATCTCGGACAGCCTTGTGACGCACGAGGTCACCACCGCAGAGGAGCGACAGAACACCTTTACGCAGATGATGGAGATCGCGCTGGATACCGCTGTGGAGATGGCGAAAAAATGAGCAAGAGAGTATTTCTGATCGTGCTGGACAGCTTCGGGATCGGCCAGTGCCCCGACAGCCCCGCGTTTGGTGACGAGGGCGTCAACACGCTGGGCACTGTGTGCAAGACCGATGCGTTGCACGTTCCCAATATGCTGGCGCTGGGTCTTGGCAACATCGAGGGTGTGGAGTGCTTGCCCGGTGTGGACGCACCCATCGGCTCGTATGCAAGACTGCGCGAAAAATCGGCAGGCAAGGATACCACCATTGGCCATTGGGAGCTGACGGGGCTTGTGTCCGAGAGTCCCTTGCCCACCTATCCCGAGGGATTTCCCGAGGAGCTGCTCGCGCCTTTTCGTGCCAAGACCGGCAGGGGAGTGCTGTGCAACAAGCCCTACTCGGGCACCGACGTCATCCGCGACTATGGCAGGGAGCATCTTGCCACGGGGGATTTGATCGTATACACCTCGGCGGACAGCGTGTTTCAGATCGCGGCGCACCAGAGCATCGTGCCCCTTTCACAGCTTTACGAATACTGCGAGATCGCAAGAAGCCTGCTTGTCGGCAAGCATGGCGTCGGCCGTGTGATCGCGCGCCCGTTTGAAGGGGAATACCCGAACTACGTGCGCTCAAGCGGCAGACACGACTATTCGCTCGTGCCACCCAAGCCCACGCTGCTGGATCGTATGAAGGACGCGGGATATGACGTGCTGGCGGTCGGCAAGATCAAGGACATTTTTGCGGGCAGCGGCATTACCGAGTCGTATTATACGCCGAACAACGGCGCAGGCATGCAAAAGACGCTGGAGCTGCAGGGCAAGGATTTTGGCGGCCTTTGCTTTGTCAATCTGGTGGATTTTGATATGGTGTACGGTCACCGCCGCGACGCGGTGGGATACGCCAAGGCGCTCAGCGCATTTGACGAATTTTTGAATACCTTTATCCCCGGCATGAGAGAGGATGACTTACTCATGATCACGGCCGACCACGGCTGCGACCCGGGATATACCAAGACCACCGACCACACAAGAGAATACGTGCCGCTGCTGATGTACAAGAAGGGCATGGAGAGCCGCGACTTCGGTACGGTTTACGGATTTGACGCAGTTGCCGCTACCGTTGCAGCCGAGTTTGGCGTGGACGGTGTAAGCGGAAAAGCGCTTGGAGGTGACTGATATGACCCCCGAAAAGCTGATAGAAATGGCAATTGAAGCAAGAAAATCGGCCTACGCACCCTATTCGGGCTACCGCGTGGGTGCTGCGTTGCTTGCAAAATCGGGCAAGGTGTACCTGGGCTGCAATATTGAAAATGCATCGTATACGCCCACCGTGTGCGCCGAGCGCGTGGCGGTATTCAAGGCGGTCAGCGAGGGCGAGAAGGAATTCGAGGCCATCGCGGTCTGCGGCGGAAACAAAGAGGAGATCGAGGGCAGCTTCCCGCCCTGCGGCGTGTGCAGACAGGTGCTGCGCGAGTTTTGCGATCCCGACGCGTTCAAGGTGTACCTGATCGATAAGGGCAGCGCGTACAAAACGGTCACACTGTCCGAGCTGCTGCCTTACGGCTTTGGACCGGATTTTTTGAAGTAAGTGACGCGCAAGCGCGCTACGCAAAAAGCTTCGCCCACCGTCACCCAAACGGATCACCCCCACAGGATGAAAGTTTTTGATCGACCTTTTTTCAAAAAGGTCGCGGACTTCAAGGGCAGAGCCCTTGGTCGCGCCCGCAGGCGCGAAACACTTCTACCGCCGTTCTTTAATTTGCGAAGCAAATATGTTTTTCTTTCTTGCGGCTACATAGCCAAGAAAAAGAACGGAGAGAATTTGCGCAACGTAAAGAGTATATTTGTTTGTGAGCAAAAAGAACGGAGAGAATTCTCTCAACGTCATAATTCAGGGGTTGCCTTTTCGGGTAATCCCTGTTTTGCAAAATCAATAAACTTAAATTCTTAAAAACTCATGCAAAAAAACAAAGAAAAAATCGACATATACGTATGAAGGCGCCATCAAAGAAATACAAGGGAGGGATGAGGGGTGAGGCCTGTGCACAAGACAAGGAACATACTTCCCGACGGGGAAATTATAGAGCTGTATTGGGCAAGAGACGAGCGTGCGATTGCTTGTACCGCGGACAAATATGAAAAGCTGCTTTTTCATATTGCCAATAATGTTTTGACGGATCGTGCGGATTGCGAGGAATGCCTGAACGATACTTATCTTGGCATCTGGAATGCCATCCCCCCGCAAAGGCCTGCTGTATTTCCTGCATTTATTTCTAAGATCATGCGCAATATCGCGACAGACCGTTATAAGCACCGCATGCGCAGCAAGCGCGTGCCGAGTGCGCTGACCGTATCCTTGGAGGAGATAGGCGATATGTTATCTTTAGGCGATACGGTAGATGACGAGCGAAATGCCCGCGAGATTGGAGACTTGATCAATAGCTATTTGAAAACCCTGAACGACAGGCAGCGGTATATCTTTATTGGCCGCTATTACATGGGCGATACGCTGGAGACGATCGCAGCCGAGCTGCATGTCAACGCCTCTACCGTACACAGGGAAGTTGGCAGGATCAGACAGGGCTTGAAAGAG
>JAFQUG010000181.1 GCA_017408625.1 Clostridia bacterium
GGTTCTTGTTGAACAGCACAGAACCCGTGATCAGCTGCGTTGTGGGGATCAGGTCGCCGCAGGCCATCATCATATGATCGCCGATGGCAAGACCGTTCTTGCAGTCCTGGTCCCACCAGGTCTGATCAAAGTCCACGAACTCCAGCTCGGACAGATCGTACAAATAGCCGCCCAGGGCGAGATTGTACGCAGCGTTGCCCATATGCTGATACACCAGATTGAATTCACCCGTTCCCGCAGCCGTATCGTTCTTGATCGCATCCGCGATCACGTCAAGGCTGGGCTCGTCGGCATTATTGAATTTGATCCCGTATTCTGTCTGCAGTCTGTCGTTTCTGCGGTACACCGCATCCTCAAGCGGATCGGACGAATTCTCCTCCGGGCCAATATCATATCGGCTTTGCGCCAAAATGACGAACTCCTGCCCCGCAAGCGGCGTTTCAAGCTTGGAAGGGTCCAGCGTCTCGGCAACCCAAAGCTCCTTTTCCTCGGTTATCTCCGAGGTCTGCTCCTCGTTTCCCCCCTGCGCGCAGCCCGCAAGCAAGCCCACAAGCATCAAAGCACTCAAAAGCAAACAAAAAAATCTGACTTTCATCATAAACCTCACTGTTTTCGGTATTTATACGGATATCATATCACATACTTTGCCATCTGTCAAGAGAGCCGGGTCATGTGTGACCCGGCTCTCTTCATATTTGATTTATTCGGTTGATCAATCGTAGCCGTAAGCTCTCAGAATCTTCTTGAGCTCGTTTCTGGTTCTTCTCTCGGAGTTGGTGATCTCCTTGACGATCGAGGTTCTGTTTGCCTGCAGCGCGGTCTGTGCAACGTTGAAGCAGGGGAAATCCTGACCGGAGAAATGCGAATAACCAAAGTCAAACACCTTGTGACGGATGATGATATCCACCATTTGTGCAGACTCCTCATCACGTGCGTTCTTGGACTTGGCCACAACGTCGTACAGGGTATCCGTGGTCATGTGATAGGATGCGGACGCCAGCGCTTCCATCATAAAGCCTGCGACCTCCAGATTGGCATCACTCAGGCTGCCCGGCACGCACGCCATGCTTGCGCTGCCGTTGACAAAGCCGAGGTAATCCTCCTGCTTTTCGTCATACTTGGGGTTGGGCAGGATGCCGTAGTCGTCCACCATATCACGCAAAGAGGTGGTGGTGGACAGGTAGGTCGGGAAGAACAGTGCTCTGCCGTCTCTGAATACGTCGATGGTCTTGTTGTACATGCCAGGATCTGTTTCGAACTGTGCCCAGATCACGTGGAAGGAATTCTGCGTAATCAGCAGTGCGTAGATCTTTTCGTAAATTGCCTGCAATCTGTCGGTGTCGGGATCAAATACGGGCAGGTGGTCCTCATCGTAGGAGAACATGGTCGCGCCCGAGCCGAAGAACAGATTGAAGTCTGCGTCGGCTGCCCATGCGGTCACACCGAAGAAATCGTCATCGTGGAAGATCTTGCCGTCACCGTTGAGGTCCTTGGTCTGATCCTTGGTCAGCTCCAGCATATCGTCCATGGTCCAGTTCCCTTCCCGTGCGTCCTCATAGGGGTAATCCCAGCCGTTACGGTCGAACAGGTTCTTGTTAAACAGAACCGTTGCAGTGATCAGCATCGTCGAGGGCAGCAGGTCGCCGCACACCATCATCATGCTGTCGCCGATGACAAAGCCCTTCTTGCAATCCTGGTCCCACCACTCGTTATCAAAATTGACGTACTCCAGATCGGTCAGGTTATACAGATAGTTACCGGGAGCCAAGCTGCGCGCTGCCTCGATCATGTGCTGATACACGATGTGGAATTCACCCGTGCCCGCGGTCACGTCGTTTTTGACGTTGGTGGAAATGATATTGAAATCGGGCTGATACTGATTGTTGAATTCAATGCCCAGCTCAGCCTTGAGCTTGTCGTCTCTTCTGTAAACGGCATCCTCAAGCGGGTCGGACGAGTTTTCCTCGGGGCTGATATCGTACTTATTGTACGCCAGAATATTGACCTGCTGTCCACGCAGGCTGACACTCAGCTTCTCGGGATCCAGCTCAGGGTTCATCCAATACGTTTCCTCTTCGGTAACGCCCTGGGAGCCGTCCGGGGTCTCTCCCTGATCGGGCTTATCCACGCAGCCTGCAAGCACGGCAAGCAGCATAAGCATACCGAGAAGGATGCTTAAGAGTCTGATCTTCATTTGCAAAACCTCTCTTTAATATAGAATTATCTATATTTTACTACTTTCGCCCGAAATTGTCAAGTCATATTGGCTTCATTCTGCTTTTTTCCGTGCTTTGCGTCGGATCAGGCGTCTGATCAGAAGGGTCAGAACGACCACGATCGCGATCGCTGCCACCACAGCCAAAAGTCCCGGAAGAACGGACATGACCGCGAATAAGAGAATGAAGAAAACCATGCCGATGCCCGTGGCCTCGATCGGATTTTTCCACTTGCACAGCGTCACGGCATAGGCGCGCGTGGGTATGGATCGCGCGGGCAGTGTGTATCCGTTCCGATCCTTTTTGTAGTCATCGATCGAAACGCTGTTTTCCTCGTCGGTCATGATCTTTTGCTTGGTATTGATCCTGACCGTGTATTTTCCTACCGTTTTCCAATCAAAGCTGCCGTGGAAATGATAGCGGAAGGTGGCTGCCTTGGGGCTGTAATAGTCCATGACGTCGGGATACACCGGTAAAGTAATGGAATTGACCGTGCTCTCGCCTGCGCCCAGCGTGACGTCATAGGTCAGAAAGCACTGCAGATTGGACGTAACGTCCAGCTCGACGGACACGCGGTGGCCCTGCTGCTTGCTATATCCCAGCAGGCAGCTGTCCTCCATGTGGCAATAGTCCATCATGTCCAGCACGGCGTTGTACCAATCGTGCTCGGAAATGCCCGCATTCGGGTCGTACTCACGCATGGCAAGCTCGCCAAAGGTCATACTTTTCTTGTCAACAACGCGCACACCGGCACCCTGGACGCGTTTGCCGTCGTCCAGCAGCTTCCAATTCACTTCTCCGATATCCTCGCCCAGCACGTACAGCGTCACAAGCGAATCCTGGCCTACGCGCACGCGCAGTCTTGGCGTTCCGCTTTCCTCAAGCACGTTGACGTTGCGATCGGAAAAGATCAGCGTGCGGGATGCATCGTATTCAAAGGGAGCGGTCATGTCGTAATGAAAGTACCCGTCCTCGTCAAGCTCGGAATAGGGTTGATAAGTATATACCGTGACAGGCAGATCGGGCGACAGAAGCGCATGCCCCGCATAGGAGTCGTGCAATTTCCCCGCATATTCACGGGGGTCGTAGCCGTTATAGCCGGTCCGATAGCCCTGCGGAAAGGACGTCCATACGTGGCGCAGCTCGGGCGTGATACGCTCGCCGTCCAGCTCGACCGTGTAAAGTGCGGCACGCTGTGCGCTCGTTGCGCTCCTCTCTGCATACGAGGGCAGATCCCCCGCAGCAAACATCATTTTTACCGTTTGCTCGGTGTCAGTGGGGTTGGAAAAGGTATAATCCAGGCGCAGCGTTGAGGAATACGCCTCCAAGATCTCCGATTCGTCAAATTCATCTGCGGGCAGCTCGGGGATATCGTAGGTCAGCGCCAGGCTGTCCATGCAGAGCTGACTCTTGCGCCCCTCTGGGAAGACACCAAAGACGTCTATGCCGGGCTCGGGCTCCAAGGACGACATGGCAGACGCGGGCAGGACGGCCAAGGCGCACAGCAAAATTGCCATCGCGCCTGCAGCCAGGTGCTTGAAAAATTTTTGATATTGATTCATAAATTGTCCTCCGATTCGTTTAGCCTTCATCAATCAGGACAGAATTTTTTTCGGTTTGGTTTCACTCTTGCTGCATTTTTTTGCGTTTTTTGCGCTTGATGATCGCACGGACAATCAAAATCACGATCGCGACGGGCAGCGCAACGGCTAACACCGCGCCCAACACGAAGGCCAAGATCAGCACGAGCATCAGCACCGAATAGGCATTGAAAACGCGCTTGGGATTTTCCGTGGAGCTGAGCGTAAACACCAGATCCCGCTCGGGCAGGCCGTCAAGGTGCAGCTCGTAGCCCGCATCGGTCTTGGTCCACTCCCCCGGAGCTATGCTAAACTCTCCCTTTCGTTCCTTGACCATAACGTATGGCGTGTTGACGTAAATATCCAACGTGCCGAACTCCTTCCAGAGCGAGGCGGGGGAGGTCAGATATTCATAAACGTAGATCGGAACGTCGTATCCTCCGTCAATATTCGGATAAAGCGGGGCTTTTACGGTATTGGTCAACCGCTCGCCCGGTGCGAGCGTGATCTGATACTCGTACCATTGCAAAAGATTCCCGGAAATATCCCAGTCGTTCACGACGCCGCCATACAGACCGATCGGCTTACCCGACTGCTCCAGCTGCGCCACAACTGCATTGAACCAATCATGCGCCGCGATCCCCGACGCGGGATCATAGGCTTGCATGGCAAGCTCGCCAAAGGTGGTGCTTGTCTTGTCCACCACGCTCATGCTGCCCTCGATCCGTGTCTCCAGGGAGCCGTTTTCATAAAACTCCCATTCCAACTCCCCGACATCCTCGCCAAACACGTACACCGTGATTTCGGGATCGGACAGGTGCACGGAAGCAAAGCCCGCATTTCCGTTCTCATCAGAGCTGTATCCGCTCATATGCTCCAGCATAAAGCGCGTCTTTTCCAATGCTCCGTCAAAATACGTAGCCGCACGTGCCGAGCGATAGGTCTCACGGTCCACGCCGCTGGCGCTGTAGGTATAGATATATACGGGCAGATCATAGGTCAGAAAGCTGTCGGTACGGTAATCACTGTACAGCTTCGCCATTTCCTCGGCAGGATCAAAATCATAGAGCGATCCGCCCCAATAGCTGTGCCGAACCACGGTATCCACGTCTGCTCCGTTGACCTGTGCTCCGTATTTGGAAGCATTTTCGGGGGTAACGTATTCTCCCGGCTCGGAATTGTAAAATTCTGCGTAATAGGGGTCGATGCCAAACGGAAACAGCAGATTTGCCGTGACCGTCATGTCACTTGGGTTATAGAAGGTATACTCCGCCGTCACGCTTGCATCGTACGCAAGGTAGTCCTCTGCGTTGCCGTAGTGGTTGCTCGGAAACGCTCCGATATCAAAGGTCAGCGTTTCGTGCTCAACCACCAAAGGGCATTCCCCATCGGTGACCAGCACGCCCGAAGCGCTCACGCCCTCCCAATACGACTGCGCGGAATTGGCGGACGCGGGCAGGATGGCAAGCATGCACAGAAGTGCGGCTAAGAGAGCCGCAAGGGCGACTTTTGTTTTCTTACGCATCATCGTTTTTCTCCTTTTCCTGTTCCTTCGGCGGCGCATCACTCTGCTCTGCCATCCGTTTCTTCTTGCGCTTTTTGGCGCGCAGGATCAACAAAACGATCAGCACAATCACCGCAATCACGATCAATACGGGCAGCACGAAGCTCGCAACCAGCACCGCGATCATGAACAGCCCTGCAAGCACAACAAAGGGGAGCGACGTGTCACGCGGTTTTTCACTCTCGCAGATCGAAAAGACAAAATAGTTAAAGTCCCCCTGCCCTTCCCAGGTATATCCATCCTCCGATTCGCTGTACTCGCCGATCTTGGGGAGCATTCTTTCACGCTTGCAAAGCAGCAGATCCGTGATCACGCGGACGCGCGTTGTGCCGCAAGCGCTCCATGCGTCGTCCTGCGTCATGGCAAAGGCATAGGTATAAACGGGCGGATGATAGTAATCGTGTATGTACGGATAGATGGGCGCAGTCACGGTCACACTCACGCGCTCACCCGGAGCAAGCGTTACGTCAAAGAGCTGCCAGGGAATGAGATTGTAAGGCTCAAGGGCCATCGCATCTCCAAAACGGATAAAGGCAGAATCCTGTTTTCGCTTCAGATCCGCGTACGCCATCACGGCAAGGAAATAGTCCTGCTCGGACGCACCGTACTCAGGGTCGTACCCCTGCATCACAAACTCATAAAGAGTCATGCTTTGGCGCGAGGTCAGTGTCACTTTGACATCGCCCTCGTTTCCTTCATGATCACTGACCGTCCAGTCTATTTCGCCCACGTCCACTCCCACGGAGCAGACCGTAAACTCTTCTTTTTTGAACATGAGATCATTCAGCGTTGCCTGCTTTCCTTGCACGTCGGTGACTATAAGGTCGGTCAGCACGGCACACGTATCAGGATCAGCCTTGACGCTGCCGCTGACCTCAAAGCTTTTATCCTCTGCATCCTTTGCATCAAGGGCGGCAAGATACGTATATACGTAAACGGGTGCGTCGGGCTGCAGCACGGGATTTGCTGCGCACTCGGCCGACAGATACGCAAGTCCGATTGCAAGATGCTGCGTGTCACCGACCAGGCCTTGCACGTAGTAATACGGGTCGGAATAATAGGTATGTCGCTGCTTGGTTTGGAGCCTTTGACCGTTGATCTCCACCGTGAACTTATACGCATCGGCATTCTCATCCTCGGTCCGATCAAAATACGGATAGCAGCGAAGCGGCGTGGCCAGCTGCTCTGTCACGGTCCGGTCGGTGGGGTTATACAGCGTGTACGTTGCCCTTACCTGCGCACCATACGCCAGCAGCTGCTCGGCATCATCCATCACGCCGTCGGGCAGGTCGGAAATATCAAACGTAAGCTCCGTACCCTCAAGAGCCAGGTCGGTTTTGCCGTCCACCACCATCACGCCGCCCGGCTCGTTGCCGCTCAGTCCCATGGGTGGATCAATGGCAGCAAAAGAAGGCATGACGGCAAGCAGGCACAGAAGTGCGGCCAACAGCGCCGCAAGGGCGACTTTTATTTGTTTACTCTTCATCGTTTTTCTCCTTTTCCTCCCCTTCTGTTTCTGTGATTTTCTCGGGCTGCGGCGGGATTTGCTCTGCTGCCCTTCTCTTTTTCCTTACTTTTCTGACGATCAGAAAGATGATCAGCGCAAGAATTGCCAAAGGCACCGCCACGGGAAGGATGACACAAACAAACAGTACGATCAGAATCACAAGCAAATACAAAAGCAATGCAATAATTGTACTGTCAAACGGTTTTTGCTTTTCGCAGACAGAGATCACCAGATAGTCAAAATCCGTATCTCCCTCCCAGCAATAGCCGTCCTCGGTTTGCTCATATTCCTTTTGGCTCGGAGTGGGGATATCCACGTCACACAAATACAGATTGGTCAGAATGCGCACGCTTGTCGGTCCGCACGTGCTCCAGGCTTCCGCTGCCGTCATGGCAAAGGCGTAGGTATATACCGACGGACTGTAATAACCGTGCTCAAACGGATGCAGAGGTGCCGTGACTTTCACCGTAGCACTCTGCCCCGGTGCCAGCGTAAGATCAAAGCTGTTCCAGGCTTGCAGGTTGCTCTCATTAAGCTCCACCGTATCTCCCATATACGTCACGGCAGTACCCTCGGTCCGATTGCTCGTGATATATGCAACAACTGCATTATAGTAGTCGATTTCGGATACACTTCCCTGCGCGTCATAGCCTTTCATAATCAGCTCGTAAAAGGACATTGTGGTTTTTGAAACCAACGTCACGCGCGCGTCCAATCGATCTCCGTCCGCATCCACCGTCCAAGCCACCTCTCCTACGTCTGCGCCGATCGAATAGACGGTGGGGTTTTCACGATTAAACCCGGGAAAAGAAATTCTTACCTTGTTCTCTCCCGCATTGGCAGGATACCACGCATTGGCAGGATACCACGCATCGGTGACAAGCACCGCGCACCTTGACGGATCGGCAACCAAAGAGCCCGACACTTCAAACATATTATCCTTTTGCGAGGTATCGTATTCGGTGCGATAGGCATATACATAAACGGTCGCATCCGGTGCAAGAAGGGAGTGCGGAACGTAAGTATCCGAATAATAAGCAAGAAATGCTGAGGCAGGGTCACGTTTTCCAAGTTGCGTGGGTGCGTGATAGTAGCTGTTATCCGGCGTATAAGAATGGCGCTGCTGCGCCTGTACCTGTTCCCCATCGATCTCCACGGTGTACTTATTTGCATCCGTGCCGTCCGGCAGATCGTATGCATACCAGGGATCAGTGCCGATGGGCGTCAACATACGCTCGGTGACGGTCTGATCGGTGGGATTGTGTATCGTATACGTGGCTATCGTATTTGCACTGTACGCAAGAAACTCTTCTTCGGTCTTGTACCGACTCTCGGGCGGCAGCTCACAGGCGTTCAGTTCAATCTCGGTACGTTCCAGCGCAAGCGCGGTGGCCCCGTCCGCAACGAACAAACCACCCGCCACGCTGCCGGCATATGGCCCCGCGGGGTCAATGGCAGCAAAAGAAGGCATGACGGCAAGGGCGCAAAGCAAAATTGCCGTCGCGCCTGCCGTCATGCTCTTGAGTATGGCTCTGATATTTTTCTTCATAGACGTTTCCTCCAAATCATAATGCGGTTGGGGGCTTCTATCTATACAGTCGGAAAAAATGTGTTTTCGTTCCGATTTTCGCCAAAAATTATTTGTTAATATTGTATGAACGGTAAAAATCAGTCTCCGTACAGTCTGTCCAGGTCGTAGAATTCTCTTGCTTCGCGGCTGAACACGTGCACGATGACGTGGCTGTAATCCAGCACGATCCAGGAGTTGTTGCCTCTGCCCTCCACGGCCTCGGCCTTGATCTCTCTCTCTTCCATCTTGAACTCCACCTCGCCTGCCAATGCCTTGACGTGCGTGGAGGAGGTGCCGTTTGCCAGCACGAAATAATCCGCGATGTCGGTCTTTTCCTTGATCTCTACGATCTTGATATCCTTGGCTCTGGTGTCCTCTAAAATCTCGGCAATGGCCTCTGCCAGCTGCAGAGGAGTTGCACCGACCAGCGAAGGCTTCTTTGCATTTGCATTGTTCAGGATCTCTTCCATGTGTATATTCCTTTCAATTTTCGGTTTATTTTTCAATTCTCAGTTGCAAAATCAGACTGTTTCTTGCACAAAACGTGTCCGGACTGACGGGTGCGCCATCCTCCAAGAGTCCCGCGATGGTCATGTCAAACGACTGCACCAGCACGCGAGAAAGGTGCTCCCGGCGCGCGTCCTCAGGCATTTTTTCGGGCTCTGCATCCCAGAATGCATGACGCAAGGTGACGCAATCGGGGAAGGTGCGCGACTCATCGATATAGTCTGCAAGGTACACGATCTGCTCGCAGAGCGTCATGCCTTCCCTGCCCGTGGTATGAAAGCGCACCGCCGAGATCACCTCGGGATCGGCAAACTCCGCAAACGCTTCGGGGATGAGCAGCGCGGCCGTTTTTGCGTGCAGTGTCTTGGGGGCTGCCACGTCAAGCGCACTTACCTCCACGCCTCTCTCCTGCAAAAATGCCACGTGGCGATCTGTCTTCCATTCCTTGGTCACGTCGTGCAACAGTGCCGCGACGCGCAGCATTTGCTCCTTCTCGGGGCAATAAAGTGCTGCCAATCTTGCGGCCATTTGCTCAACGGCCAGCGTGTGCCGCGCGCGCTTTTGGGACATGTCCGCCGTGACGCGCTCGCGCAGCGTCAAAATTTCGCTTTGGTTGTATTCTCTCATAAATATAGTCCGTTTTCCTTGATATATGCAGCAACGCGTTCGGGCACAAGGCCGTCAATGCTCTGCCCTGCACGGATGCGCTCTCTGACCTCGGTGGAGCTGACCTCGATGGGGTCTGCAACGATCCTGCGCACCACCTTACCGTAGGTTTGGTTGTATTCTGCGATTCTTTGCACGATCTCCTCGTCCAGTGCCTGGTCGCTCTCGCGACGGATATAGACGGGATAACACAGCTCAAAGATGCGCTCGGGCGAGCGCCACGAGCCGAGCGTGAGCATCATATCCGTGCCCAAAAGCAGAAACAGGCGGCGATCCTCGCCGGAAAGTGCCTGCAGAGTGTCCACCGTAAAGCTTTTTCCCTCTCGTCTGATCTCGATATCGCTGACGATTACGCCCTCCACGTCGGCAAACGCAAGCTCGCACATGCGCAGCCTCTGCGCCGCCGTGACCTCGCCGTCCATTGCCTTGTGCGGCGTCACACCCGTGGGAATGACGTACAAAACGTCCAGCCACATCTGCTCCATAAACGCCTTGGCAGCCGCTACGTGTCCTTGGTGCACGGGGGAAAACGTGCCTCCGTAAATCCCGATACGCAGCATACTTAAGGAAGCTCGATGCGATTCTTCTTTTTCTCGGAGCGACGGTACAGAATGATCTTTTTGCCGATCACACCGCAAACCTCCGCGCCAAGCTCCTCGCCAAGCGCATCTGCAAGATCGCGAGGGGTATATTCACAGTTATCCAGAACGCCTAGCTTGATCAGCTCGCGTGCTTCAAGCGCGTCCGAAAAGGTCTTGATCATATTTTCGCTAAGGCCGTTTTTTCCGATCTGCATAATGGTAGGCAGGTCGGTTGCCAGACTGCGAAGATATGCTCTTTGCTTACTTGTAATCATATCTTATTGTTCTCCGTTTTCTTGCTGCACCAGGAATTCCACCAGCAGCTGCATAGCCTTACCGCGGTGACTGATGCTGTTTTTCTCCTCTGCCGTCATCTCGGCATAGGTTTTCTCCATGGGTGGATAATAGAAGAGCGGATCGTAGCCAAAGCCGCCCTCGCCCTTGTATTCGTGTGTGATCTCACCCTCTGTTCTGCCCTCAAAATAGTAGCCCTTGGAAAGATCCTCGGGGAAAACGCAGGCGATGCAGCAAACGAATGCGCCGCTTCTGTCCTGCTTGTCGGCCAGATTCTTGAGCAGCAGCTGATTGTTTGCCTCGTCGTCGCCGTGCTCACCGCTATAACGCGCACTGTAAATGCCCGGAGCGCGGTCCAGCGCGTACACTTCAAGACCGGAATCGTCGCCCACGCCGATATATCCGCTCTTGGCAGCAGCGTGCGCCTTGATATAAGCATTTTCCGCAAAGGTGGTGCCGTCCTCCTCGATCTCGTCGGTCAACCCAACGTCGTCAAGAGACAAAATTTCTGCGTCAAGCTCTGCTGCGGCGAGAATATCGCGCAGCTCCTTGATCTTCTTTTTGTTGTGTGATGCAAGTACGATCTTCATAAATTACTGTTCAAAAAGTGCCCTGATAAAGTCGGCAGCCACAAATTCCTGCATGTCGTCGATCTTCTCGCCCACGCCGATAAACTTAACGGGAATGCCCAGCTCTCGCTTGATCGAGAGCACGATGCCGCCCTTGGCGGTGCCGTCCAGCTTGTTGAGCGTCAGGCCCGTGATGTTGGCAGCCTTGCCGAATTCCTTGGCCTGGATGATAGCGTTCTGACCCGTGGTGGCATCCAGCACCAACAAATTTTCTCTTGCCGCGCCGGGCAGCTCGCGGTCAATGACACGATTGATCTTTGCAAGCTCGTTCATCAGATTGGTCTTGTTGTGCAGTCTGCCTGCGGTGTCAATGATCAGCACGTCAGCCTGCTTTTTCTTTGCATAATTGATGGCGTCGAACACCACGGCCGCGGGGTCGCTGCCCTCGTTCTGACGTACCATTTCCACGCCCGCACGGTCACACCACACCTGCAGCTGGTCGATCGCAGCCGCACGGAAGGTGTCCGCAGCCGCAACCACGACCTTTTTTCCCTCGGCACGCAGGCGGTTGGAGATCTTGCCGATCGAGGTGGTCTTGCCCGCACCGTTAACGCCGATCACCAGCACGACCGACGGGGTGGTGGAGAGGTTGAGCGGGCCTCCCTCTCCGATCATATCTGTCAGCAGCTCCTGCAAAGAGCGCATCACATCTTCTTTTTCCTTGATTCTGCCGTCCTTGATGCGCTCACGGAGCTCATCAATGATCTCCTCTGTCGCACCGACGCCGACGTCCGCCTCAATCAGAAGCTCCTCCAGCTCGTCCAGCAGATCCTCGTCCACGCGGACGAAGTTTGAAAGCACGTTATGGACCTTGCCGAACAGTGCATCCTTGGTCTTTTTGAGTCCGGCCTTGAGTTTATCCAAAAATGCCATCCCAGTTACTCTCCTTTTGTTTTTCGATATCGTTGACGTCCAGCGTCAGTACCTTGGAAATGCCGTGCTCGGGCATGGTGACGCCGTACAGTCTGGTTGCCGCAGCCATGGTACCGCGACGGTGCGTGATCATGATGAACTGCGTGCCGTCGGTGTACTTCTTGATGTACTGCGCAAGTCTTTCTACGTTGACCTCGTCAAGTGCCGCCTCGATCTCGTCCAGTATACAGAACGGCGTGGGGTTGACCTTGAGGATCGCAAAGAACAGTGCAACGCCGATAAAGGCCTGCTCGCCGCCCGAAAGCTGCATCAGATTCTTGATGATCTTTCCGGGAGGTGCCGCCTTGATCTCAATGCCCGACTCCAGAATATTTTCGGGATCGGACAGGGACAGCTCGGCAGAGCCGCCGCCGAACAGCTCGGCAAACACTCGGCCAAAGTTCTCGTTGATCTGATTGAAGGACTCGACAAAGACTGCCTTCATCTCGGCCTCCAGCTCGGCAATGATCTTAAGCGTCTCGGCTCTGGATTTTTCCAGATCCGTGATCTGCTCGTTCATCTCGTCGTATCTCTTCTTGACGTCTTGGTATTTTTCCACCGCTCCCAGGTCCACATGACCGATCGCACGCAGCTTGTTGCGGCATTCGGTCTGCAGAGCCACCATTTCGCGGCGGGTTTCGGGCGTGATGGCGGGATAGCCCAGCGCAATCGCATCGGCTCTGGTCATCTCGTAATCATCCCACAGCTTGCTTGAAAGCTTATCCAGCTCGTCGCGCAAGTTCGCAAGCTTGTTTTCGCACTTGGTATACTCGCGGAAAATGATCTCCTTCTGATTCATCTTCTCACGCATGCGGTTATTCATTTCATTGAGCTTCTTTTCAAAGTCCATGGTGTCGCTTTCAATGCCGGCACGCTTGGCGTTCAGCTCTTGCAATTTTTCCTGACCCGCTGCATATTTTTGTCTGTTATCCGCCTGGAATACCGTGTATCCCTCGATCATGTCCTCAAGCGAAATGATTCTCTCGCGAGAGGCGCGGATCTCCTCGGCATACATATCCACGCGCGTGCGGCAAACGCCCAGCAGCGTGTGCTCGGTCTCGGTATCCTTGGCGGTCTCGCTGATCTTGATGATCACAGCGGTCATGCGATCGTTGAGATCTGCCACGTGATCCTCCAGATCAAGCCTCTGCTCGTCCTTTTTCTGACGCAGTGCGGTGATCTCCTTGACCATGTTCGCGGCACTGCGCTCATCTGCCTGCAGCACAGCCAGATCTTCCTCGTATCTCTCGCTCATGGCAATGATCTGCTCGTAGTCCGCACGCATTTTTTCAAGCAGCGTGTTGTTGGCGTCCATTTTGGCGTTGATCTGCTCCAGCTGTGCGCTCTCGGTGCTCATCAGCACACCCAAAAGCTCACGGCGATCCTCGCACGAGGCCTTGTCGTCGGTCGTGTCGCCAATGTCCTGCTTAAGACTGTCGATCTGCTTTTGCAGCTTGTCGATCTCCTTCTGGCAAGCAGTGGCAGTCTCCTCCAGCTTTTTGATTTCGGCTGCTCTGCCCAGAACACCCGAGCCTTGTCTGACCGATCCGCCCGTAAACGAACCGCCCATATTGATCTGCTGACCGTCCAAGGTGACTACGCGCACACGGTATTTCAGTGCCTTGGCCATGGCGGTTGCATTGTCGATGGTATCAAAGATCAGCGTTCTGCCGATCAGCGAGGATACCACGCCGCGGAATTTTTCGTCACAATCCAGCAAGGTATCCGCCACGGCAATATAGCCGCGGTATCCGGATGCATCGCGCATCTCGGGAGTGGGGGTAGACGCGCGCATGGAGGTCAGGGGGAAGAAGGTGGCTCTGCCCGCCTCGCCCTTTTTGAGCGCGTACATAGCTGCTTTTGCGGTCTCCTCGTCGTCCACCACGATATGCTGCAGGTTTGCTCCCAGCGCGGTCTCAATGGCGGTCACGTATTTCTCGTCCACCGACACCACCTTGGAAAGCGGGCCGTAGATCTTGCCGCAGGGTGCACCGCCATACGCAGTGATCTTACCCTCGGCATAGCGGTTCATGACGTATCTGACGCTGTTGGCATAGCCCTCAAAGCTTTCTTCCATGTGCTTGAAGGTCTGAATTCTCTGACGCGCGGAATCACGGCGCAGAATGCCTGCACTGAGCTGCTCGGAAAGCTCTCCGTAGGAGCTGTTGAGTGCGGTCAGCTTTTTATGATATTCCTCGATCTCGGCGTTTGCCTCGTCGATAGCCTTCTGATAATCTGCGATGGTTTTCTGCTTGTCGGCACTCTGCTTTGCCAATGCATCAAGCGCACGCTCGTAGGTCTCCATGTCGGCAAGAATGTCGCTGTTGCGGTCGCTGCCGCTGTTCTTGGCATTTTCCAGCACCGAGATACGCACGCGGATATCGGTCGCCTCGGCCTCAGCCTCGCGGATATCCGAAAGTGCAGTGGCAATATCTGCCTCCAGCACCGCGATCCTGGCTCTGGTGGTACGGATCTCATCCGCAATATCGGCCTGTTCCTTTTCAAGCTTGGCATTCTGCTCACCAAGTGCAAGAATGCGCGCGGAGTGCTCGCCGCAGGCGGCCTGCTCGTCTGCCATGTTCTTTTGAGAAAGTGCCATGGAGGAAGAGGTTGCCTCGATCAGCTCCTTGGTGTGCGCAATATTGCTCTCGGTCACGCGGAATTCGCTGTCCAGGGTGTGGTTCTCCTGCGTCTGCTCACGGATCTGCGTCAGCAGCTGCTCGGATGCCATCTTATTGGACTGGGAAGCCTCAAACAAGCGGTCGTTCTGCTTTTCCATCGCCTGCAGAGATTCCTCAGCCGTTTGCAGATCGAACGCAGAATGCTTGAGCGCATCCTCTGCCACGGCGATCTCGTTGCGGAAACGCTCGGTATCATACAGCCACAGGCTGACATCCGCACGCTTTTTGGAGTCCATGAGCTCAATGGCACGCTTGGCCTTACCCGCTTCCTTTTCCAGAGGGCCGACCTGTGCCTGCACCTCGGAAAATACGTCCATGATACGAACCATATTTTCCTCAGCCTTGGCCAGCTTTCTCTCCGCCTCGTTTTTCTTATGGCGGTACTTGGCAATACCCGAGGCGTCCTCAAAGGTGCTGCGTCGCTCGTCACTCTTACGGGATACCATTTCGGCAATACGACCCTGACCGATGATGGAATAACCGTCTCGGCCAATACCCGTATTCATGAAAAGCTCGTAAATATCGCGCAGTCTGACCGCGCGGCGGTTGATAAAATATTCACTCTCACCCTGACGGAAATAACGTCTTGTGACTGTTACCTCGTCGTAGGGGCAGTCCAAGCGTGCAAAGTCCCCCGTGTTGTCAAAGGTCACCGATACCTCGGCATAGCCCATGGGACGACGGCTGTCCGCACCGCCGAAAATGACGTCCTCCATCTTGGTACCGCGCAGGGATTTGGACGAGATCTCACCCAGTACCCAACGCATTGCGTCCGCAATGTTGGACTTACCGCTTCCGTTGGGGCCGACGATGACGGTCACGCCCGCCTGCTCGCCCACCATGCCGTTGTCAAACACCAGCTTGGTTCTGTCCGGGAAGGACTTAAAGCCTTGCAATTCAATCGATTTTAAGTACAATGTTCCGTCTCCTTTTCTTGTAATGTCGGAACGGTACAGTCCGCAGCCACAAGGCGCAGCCCCTGTCCGAATTCCGCTCGGAGTCGCAAAAGATTCTGCCTGTGCTGACCGATCGCAACCGACAGCTCACGGGCAGGAATATATATTGTCTGCACGGGTGCGTCTGCGCCCGGCAGCAATTCTCTGAGTTTTTGGTAGTAAAGCTCACCG
This sequence comes from Clostridia bacterium, assembly GCA_017408625.1. Next base: position 15,835 of record JAFQUG010000181.1, read on the forward strand.
CGCACCATCTCTCCAATAGCGGGATGATTTGCGCCCGCAACGGCACACGCGGGATCGGACAAATTTTCCGAGGCACAAAGACCGATGCGGATCACGGGCACGCTGTTCGCTTCAAAGACGCGCAGCACCGCAGCACTGCGACACACCGCCTGCTCGGTTGAAAGCGGTATATATGCGTCTCTCTGCATCATCGCGCACAATTCGGTGTCGGCAAAGACTACCGTGGGATAGATACGTGCACCGCGCACGCCAAGCTCGCACAGTGCCCTCGCCGTTTGCACCTCGCTCTCTTCGGTGCTGCCCGGCAGACCGATCATCATCTGCCCGACCACGTCATAGCCCGCATCCGACAGCATACGGCAAGCCTTTGCTGCACTCTCTGCGTCATGTCCGCGCCCCGAGGCTGCAAGCACCGCGTCTTCCATGCTCTGCACGCCAAGCTCGACCGTACGCACACTGTAACGCGCAAGAATTTCCATGATCTCCTCTGAGATATAGTCGGGTCTTGTGGACATGCGAATGCCCACCACGCGCGCCTTGCCCGCAAGAGGCTCTTGCACATACCGCTCAGCCACGTCCAGAAGATAGACCATCAGATCGTGATCTATGCCTGTAAACGACCCACCGAAATAGGCAATCTCGGCCGTATCGTTCTCGCATGTCGTGGCAAGAGCGGCCGTGATCTGCGCGTCCACACCTGCAGGATCAAAGCTCTGTGCACCCGAAATACTGCGCTGATTGCAAAATACGCAGGTATGCGGGCAGCCGAGGTGCGGGATGAAGATCGGGATATTTAAGTGTCGGCTCATGGCTGTACGCCAAACAGCTCCAGTGCCTGACGCGCGGCGCTTTGCTCCGCACGGCGCTTGGACTGGCCTTGACCGCGGCCGATCACGTTGGAATTGAGCCGTGCCTCGACCGTAAAGGTCTTTTGGTGATCGGGGCCGCTCTCGCCAACCGTAACGTATTCCAAAAAGTCGCCCTCAGTCTGTTGCACAAACTGCTGAAGCAGCGTTTTATAGTCTCGGCTGCCTGCATTGCCGGCATTGGCGATTTCTCTTTGAATAAAGGGCAAAAGCAGCTCGTTCACGCAAGCAAAGCCGCGCTCTCCCGCGTCCAGATAGATCGCGGCCAGCAAGGCCTCAAAGGCATCAGCCAGGATGGACCTACGCTCTCTGCCGCGGTTCTTTTCCTCGCCCACACCCAAAAGCAGGTAATCACCAAGATGAATCTCATCGGCATACGAAGAAAGCGCACGCTCACAAACAAGCTCTGCGCGCATACGCGTCAGTTCACCCTCGGCGAGATCGGAATAAACAGAATACAGATAGCGGCTGACCACCAGCGAAAGCACCGAATCGCCCAAAAATTCCAGACGCTCGTTGCAAAGCAGGTGATGATGCTTGTCCCCTTGCTCATTGGAATATGAGGAATGCGTCAGTGCTCTTTGCAGATATTGGGGATTTGTAAAACGGTATCCCAACGACTCTTCCAGCTGTATATAGGGTCTGGGATAGCTGTTCACAGGGTTGTTCATAGGGGTCCTTTCCCTGCCGCGGGATCACTGATTGATCTCGGGCAGTAATTCTTGGATGGTAGCCATGGCAGTCTCAGCGATCACCGCATTTCTGGCTGCTTTGCCACCCTTGACCTTTTTCTCGGGCATCTGAATGATGCCGAAGTTGGCGTTCATGGGCACAAACGAGCCCACGCTGCCGTTCTGCACGTAAAGTGCCATTGCTCCCGTCATAGTAGTTCTGGGCAGCATGAGCGGTTGCATGCCTCTTGCGCGTCTTGATGCGTTGATACCCGCAACAAGTCCGGAGGCAGCCGATTCCACGTAGCCCTCCACGCCGGTCATCTGCCCCGCGAAATACACGTTGGGGTGGGACAGCATGGAATAATCTGCACAAAGCAGGCCGGGAGAATTCAGATATGTATTACGGTGCATGACACCGTAGCGCAAGAATTCTGCATTTTCAAGTCCGGGGATCAGGCGGAACACGCGACGCTGCTCCGGGAAGGTCAGGTGCGTCTGGAAGCCCACCAGGTTATACATGGTGCCCTCCTTGTTCTCCTTGCGCAGCTGCACCACCGCAAAGGATTCCTTTCCTACGCGCGGGTCGATCAGACCCACGGGCTTGAGAGGCCCGTAGCGCAGTGTATCATAGCCGCGGCGCGCCATGACCTCTACGGGCATGCAGCCCTCAAACACCGTCAGATCCTTCTGGGTCTCGCGGTCAAATTCCTTGAGTGCCGCCTCCTCTGCCGAGACAAGCGCTCTATAAAAGGCGTCGTATTGCTCGCGCGTCATGGGGCAGTTGATATAGTCCGCGTCTCCCTTGTCATAGCGGGAGGCAAAAAACGCAATATCCATATTGATGCTTTCCGCATCCACGATGGGTGCGGCTGCGTCAAAGAAGTGCAATCCGCCGCAGCCAAGCTCATCACGAATATAGGCGGCCATAGGATCACTGGTCAAAGGTCCCGTGGCAATGACCGTCACACCGTCGTCGGGCAAGCAATCGCACTCAGCCTCGATCACCTCAATATTCGGGTGATTACGGATATGATCGGTAATGTACTCGGAAAACAGCACTCTGTCTACGGCCAGTGCCGAGCCTGCGGGCACGCGTGTCGCGTCCGCTGCCTGCATGATCAGCGAATTCATGGCGCGCATCTCCTCTTTGAGCAGGCCGACTGCATTGGACGTTGCATCCGAGCGCAACGAGTTGGAGCAGACCAGCTCGCCAAAGGTGGGCGCATGGTGCGCGGGGGTGTACTTGATCGGCTTCATCTCATAGAGCCTGACCCTGACTCCGCGCTCGGCAGCCTGCCATGCAGCCTCACTGCCTGCAAGTCCTGCGCCGAGGATCGAAATATATTCTGCCATTATGCCTCAACCTCGCCGGTCATTTCCTTCTCTGTTGCCTCTCTTGTGTATCCGCAGGCCTTATCGTGGCAAACGATGAGCGCCTTGCCCTTCTTGCGGAACAGTGTGCCGCCGCAGCTCGGGCACTTCTCTGCTACGGGCATATCCCAGGACGAAAAATCACAAGCGGGATACTTCTCACAGCTGTAGAACACGGTCTTATTTCTGCCGTATTTCATGACCACCTTGCTTGCACACTTGGGACAAGGAACACCAATATCCTTGGTTCTGGGCTTGGTGAATGCACAGGTGGGATAGTTTGCACATGCGTAGAAGCTGCCGTATCTGCCCGAGCGCAGCACCATATCGCCGCCGCACTTCTCGCACTTGAAATCGGCCACCACGACCTTCTTCTCGCTCTGTTCGCCCTCTGCCTTTTCGGTAGACTTGCCCCCGTTGAGCGGCTTGGTATTCTTACAGGTGGGATAGTTGGGGCAAGCGGCAAACTTGCCAAATCGACCGTTCTTGACGATCATGGTCGCACCGCACTTGTCGCAGATGATATCGGTCTTTTCCACGGGCAGCTCGTAGCTTGTATCCGCAAGTGCCTTTTCTGCACTTTCCAGCTGACCCGAAAAATCCTTCCAGAACTTTTCAAGCACGCTGTTCATCTCGGTGCTTCCCTTTTCGATCGAGTCGAGATCGCTTTCCATGCGAGCGGTAAAGCGGTAGTCCACGATCGAGTGGAAATTGTCCTCCATGAGCTTGGTCGTCACCTCACCGTAAGCGGTGGGAAGCAGAGACTTACCATCACGGGACACATAATTTTTTGAAATATTTGCAATGATGGTCGGATAGGTGGAGGGGCGTCCGATGCCCATTTCCTCCAGGTTCTTGACCAGCGTTGCCTCGGTATAGCGAGCAGGGGGCTCGGTGAAATGGCACGCGGGAACGACCTCGTCGCTGCTCCACGCCTGCCCCTTCTGCATATCGGGCAGACGGATGTCGCTCATCTGATCGGGGTCATTTTCGTCCGCCTTTTCGTCGGTAGCCTCCTCGTACATGACCATATAGCCGGGGAATGTCACGGTATAGCCGCCCGTGCGGAAGATATAGCCCCGGCAGGTAAAGTCCACGCTCAGAGTTGCCAGCTCTGCGGACTGCATCTGGCTTGCAACAAATCTTTCCCAGATCAGCTTGTAAAGGCGGTACTGGTCGGGAGTCAGATATTTGCGGATCTTGGCAGGCTCCAGATCAACCTTGGTCGGACGGATGGCTTCGTGTGCATCCTGCGCGCCCGCCTTGACCTTGTAGGTTCTGGGGGTTGCGGGACAGTACTGCTCACCGTACTTGCCTGCGATATATGCCAGTGCTGCGCCCTGTGCCTCCTCGGAGATACGCAAGGAGTCGGTACGCATATAAGAGATCAGACCCTGTGCGCCACCGTTTTCCGAGCCGACATTGATACCCTCGTAAAGCTCCTGCGCCACGCGCATGATTCTCTGAGACTGGAAGCCCAGCTTACGCGAAGCCTCCTGCATCATGGTCGAGGTGGTAAAGGGCGGTGCGGGTGCCTTATGTCTGGTGGCACGCTTGACGTCTGCAACCGTGAAGATCTTTCCCTGTACGGCATCCACAACCGTCTTTGCCTCTGTCTGAGAGGTCAGCTTGACCTTGCCGTTTTGGTCACCCCAGAAGCGGGCCAGCACTCCCGCACCCTGCTCGGTATGCAAATGCGCCGCAATGGTCCAGTATTCCTCGGGCACAAATGCACGGATCTCGTTTTCTCTTTCCACGATCATCTTGGTCGCAACGCTCTGTACGCGGCCTGCGGAAAGACCGGGCTTCACATTCTTCCAGAGTAAGGGGCTGATCTTATAGCCCACGATTCTGTCCACGATGCGGCGCGCTCTTTGCGAATCGACCAGATCCATATCGATTTGTCTGGGCTGCTTGATGGCTGCCTTGACTGCGGTCTTGGTGACCTCGTTGAAGGTCACACGCTGGGTCTTTTCCACGGGAATGCCCAAAACTGCCGCAAGATGCCAGGAGATGGCCTCGCCCTCGCGGTCAGGGTCGGTTGCAAGGAACACCTTGGATGCATGCTTTGCTTCCTTACGGATCTCCTTGATCAAGTCTCCCTTGCCGCGCACGTTGATATAGTGGGCGTCAAAGCCGTTTTCAATATCCACGGCCAGCGTGCTCTTGGGCAGGTCACGCACGTGCCCCTTGGAGGCAATGACCTTATAGTTAGAACCAAGGTAGCCCTTGATGGTTGTTGCTTTGGAGGGTGACTCCACAATTACCAGATTTGCCATAAAACTATCTATTTTCCTTTCCGTAAACGGTATATTATTTTCGAAGTGAGATTATTTGCGCACGTAAAGTCCGCCGGGCAGAGACTGCAGAAGACCCTTGATCTCAAACATGGTCAGCGCGGTCATGACCTCGTGCGTGGGGTATCCGCAGCGTACCAGCCAATCGGCCGAGATCGCCTTATCCAGCGGAATTTGCGCGAACATGTCGCGCTGCTTTTGAGAAAACGCCTCCAGAGCCTTGGCGGAATCGTCCTGCCTTACTTGAGGCTCGGGCGCATTCTGCTTGGGTTCGGATTTGGGTTCCGGTTTGGTTGCCTTTTTCTCTCGCTCCTGCTCGTCTCGCACCTGCTTGACGCTCTTGGCGGGCGCTTCACCGACAGGCAGCCCGACACCGTACCGCGCAAAGGCTGCGGGATCGGGATCGGAACGCTCCTGCGCGCGCATCAATCTTGCGCTGTCCACGCTGTCGCGATACAGGAACGCGTAATTCTGGAGCACGTCACGCGCACCCAGTACAACGGCTGCACCGTCACGGATGAGCTGATTGGTGCCCGAGGTGTTGGGATCACCTACGTTGCCGGGAACGGCGTAAATATCCTTTCCCTGCGCAATGGCTTCCCTTGCGGTGATCAGAGCACCGCTGCCGAGATCGGCTTCAACCACCACAGTCCCCGCGCCAAGGCCGCTGATAATACGGTTGCGCAGCGGAAAATGGTAGCCTCTTGGCGGAGTGGAGGGCGGGAATTCGGTGATAACCAGGCCACGCTCCGCAATTGCGTGCATCAGCCTGTCATGCTGACGGGGATACGGCACGTCAATACCGCAGCCCAATACCGCAACGGTACATCCCTTGGCCGAAAGTGCACCCACGGCACACGCTGCGTCCACACCGAGTGCCATACCGCTGACGATCACAACGCCCGTGCTTGCCAGCTCATAGGCTATTCTATACGCCATTTCCTTGCCATATTCACTCATACTGCGCGTGCCCACCATGCTGATGAACAGCTGCTTTTCAAAATCGGGCAGCTTACCCTTATAATACAGCACACACGGCGGTGCCTTGATGGCACGCAACGTAGAGGGATAGGAGGAATCGGCATAGCACAGAATCCCCACACCGCTCTTCTGACAAAACTCCAAAATGCCGTACGCCTCGTCCAAGGACTTATTGCACAGCCTTCCCTTGAAGCTGTCGCTGATGTCCAGCGTGTCGATCTCGCTGTCCTCTGCTCTGAAAAGCGCATACGCGGAGCCGAACTGCTCAAGCAGCGACACGTATTCGGAATTGGCAATGCCGGCGCAAAGCGACAGCCACACCGAGAATAATGTTTCGTCTCTGTTCATACAATCGACCCCTTTCATTTTCTGATCAATTGCCTCTTGTCATTTCCCACATCAGCACAGAGGCTGCGACCGATGCGTTGAGAGATTCGGCATTTCCTGCCATGGGAATATAGACCTTTTCACAGCACGCCTGCAGCATAAGGGAAGAAAGACCGTGTCCCTCATTGCCGATCACGACACAATCCGTGCGATCAAAGGAAAAGCTTCCAAGCTGCTTTGCATGCTCATCCAGAGCTGCCGCATATACGCGTCTGCCCTTGCTTTGCAGAATTTCAACCGCCGCGGGCAGGTCGTCCACGCGCAGAATCCTCTGAGAGAACAGCGTACCCATCGCGCCACGCAGCGTTTTGGGATTATACAGATCAGCACAGTCACCGCTCAAGATCAACCACTCAATCCCAAAGGCAAATGCGGTACGCACCACCGTGCCCACGTTGCCCGGGTCCCTGAGCGACTCGCACAGTAAAATCCTGCCGCTCTGGGGAGAAGCCAGCTGCAAAAGATCCTCCCTGCTACTATTTATTGTAGCGATTTTATGAAATTTGTCAATATACTTTGCTACACATATGATGCCCTCGGGTGCATTTTCGTCCGAAATTTTGAGAAAAAGATCGTGCGAAAGCGTCAAAATCCGGGCGTTTGCAGCGTCAAGCCCAAAGCCGTACAACGCCTTGGCCTTGCTATCCAGCGCCTCGGTAAGCGTCACATCCAGCAAAATAAACGCTATCTCCACGCCTCGCAAAATAGCCTCGCAGTATAGCTTGACACCGTCAAAACGCAGTAATTTTTCGCTCTCGCGGTGCTTTTTTTCCTGTAGCTTAGCTGCCAGAGTGACGTATCTGTTTTGTCTGGACGTGATGATCATGGGGGTCTGATCCATCAAAAAAACCTCCGTTTTCAAGTGTTTTTTCCACACCATTAAATGCAACAGGGGATGCCTGCGTCACGCGCGGGCATCCCCAATATGCAATTACAGAGCAGCCTTAGCCTGCTCGCACAGAGCGGTGAATGCAGCGGGATCGCTGATTGCGATCTCAGACAGCATCTTTCTGTTCAGGGTTACGTTAGCCTTCTTCAGACCGTTCATGAAGGTGGAGTAGTTCATGCCGTTTGCCTTGCAAGCTGCGGAAATTCTGGTGATCCACAGACGACGGAAGTCTCTCTTCTTCATCTTTCTGCCGGCGAATGCGTAGTTGCCGGACTTCATGACTGCTTGCTTAGCCATCTTGAAGTGCTTGGATTTTGCACCCCAGTAGCCCTTTGCAGCCTTCAGAATTTTATTTCTTCTCTTACGCGCCATCATCGCGCCCTTAACTCTTGCCATTTTCTTATCCTCCTTCTGCTAATTTCTTCCGATTACTTCTGAATCAGTTCTCTGATGTTTGCAGCGACCTTTGCGCTTGCGATGGTTGCACCGGTGCGCAGATGTCTCTTTCTCTTCTGATCCTTGATGCCAAGCTTGTGGCGGTGGTGGCTGTGGTTCATCTTAACCTTGCCGGTTCCGGTAACGGAAAATCTCTTAGCCGAAGCCTTATGTGTCTTAACCTTTCCCATTTTACTTTTTCTCCTTTTCAATTTTGATTGGCGTGCCTTTGGCACTATCATTTTTCCCTCGGGGCGCAATGGAAAGGGCGCACCTTCGGGCTAATAAAATGAACAATGTTATTTTTTCTTTACGGGGGAGATCACAACGCTGAGCAGCTTACCGTTGAGTACGGGCTTCTTGTCTGTCGTACCAAGGTCCGCTACGTCCGCAATAAATCTGTCGATCATGTCCTTACCCAGCTGCTGGTGGCTCATCTCACGGCCGTGGAACACCAGAACGACCTTGACCTTGTTGCCCTGCTCGAGGAACTTGCGGCCGCGCTTCATTTTGGTTTCGTAGTCGTGGGTGTCAATGCGGCAGGAAAGCTGAATCTCCTTGATCTCAATCACCTGCTGCTTTTTCTTGGCTTCCTTTTCGCGCTTATCCTTTTCAAAGCGATACTTGCCGTAGTCCATGATCTTGCAAACGGGGGGATTTGCATCGGGAGACATCATCACAAGGTCCAAAGACTTGTCGTAAGCCATCTGAAGTGCCGCTTCAGAGCTCATGATGCCGAGCATTGCGCCGTCAGTGCCGATCACGCGGATCTGCGCACAGTTGATCTCTTCATTAATAAGCGTGTCTTTTTGATTGGTAGCGATGGGTATGCACCTCCGAAAAATAAAAATCGTACAGAAGCATTCTGCCCCCGTACGCCCACTGCACCGACCTTTGCCGACACAAGAAAAGAGAATATCAACCCATGCGCGCTCACGGCGGCAGGGTGGAAACCGAGGGGCTTCACTTCATTTACCGTGCTATTTTACCACAAGCAAACAGATTTGTCAATAGCTTTTCGAAAAAATTTTCTTTGTTTTACGTTTGTTTTTCACAGGCATTTTTTTCGGATCATTCGCGCCGTTTTGCCCGGGCAGACATACTCCCCGCAGTGCGCAGGTGCGCTCAATGCGCTTGCTCGGAGCGCCGCACGGAACAAGTGTTCGGTACGACATGCATGTCTATCGGGAAAATAGCCAAAATGCTTTTGAAAAAACATAACGATTTTCTCACCCGTAGTGCTTTTCACGAAATATCTCGTCAAAAATCGTCAACTTTGCTAATTTACAAATCGCGCTTGATGCGGTATAATAATCTTGCTCGACGGAAGTGGATGTTCCGTCGCAAAAGTACAGCTCAAGTCGGACTTTGTGGAATATCAATCTCATGGTATCAAGCGTGCAAAGACGCCAAACGTTGTACCTGCTCCGTTCACACAGGGCGTTTTTCGTGGACGGATACGGAAGCGGGATCGGTTTATGCCGATTCCGTTTTTTTGCGCATTTTTTTGAAAATATTATATTATAATTGTAAATAAACCTTGAAAGGTATGGCATTTTTTACGCTGCTGTGTTATAATGCTAAATTGATATAGTGTTATCCGTTCTTTTGAATTGTAAATATATCGCAATCCCCTGTTACGAAAGGAATTTTTATTTATGTCAGGATATATCGAAAAGGCCGAGACGCTGACCATGCCCGTCATTGCCTTACGCGGCATTGTCGCCTTTCCCGGCGCAACCTTGAATTTTGACGTAGCCGACGACAGCTTCGGCTCGGCAGAAGCGGCAAGACTTGCCGCACAAGGCTCTCTCCCCGTGCTTTTGATCTCTTTGCGCAATCCCGCAGAGCCGGACAGTGGCGAGCCCGAGCTCTCCAAGCTGTATCGCGTGGGCACTGTCGCCAAGATCAGACAAATGGTCAAATCGGGTGACGGACAGAGCCGCGCCATTGCCGTGGGTATGACCCGCGGTATGCTGACTGCCCTGCACCCCGCCGACGGCGTATCCTACGCTGAGGTCATGTGCAAATCCTACGCACTGCGTGACAACGGCGGTATCCGTGCCGAGGCATACATGCGTCGCGCTTTGGAATCCATGGAGCGCGTGCTGCACCATCTTCCCGCATCCGGTCAGGAGCTTTTGCATGCGGCCCGTGCGCAAAAGGATCCCGGTGTGCTGGCCGACATGATCGCAGCCAACGTGCTGCTGCGCCCCGAGGACAAGCAGACCGTGCTGGAATGCTTTGATCCCATGATCCGTATTGAAACCGTGACCATGATGCTGGATCACGAGGCTGAGATCTTAGAATGCGACGCCATGATCAACTCCCGCGTGCGCGAGAGGATCGCACGCCATCAAAAGGAATATTACATGCGTGAGCAGATCCGCACCCTGCAGGAGGAGCTTGGCGAGGGTGACAACGAGATCTGGGAAAACAAAAGACGCATCGCACAGGCGCATCTGCCCGAGGAGGTAGAGAAAAAGCTGCTCAAGGAAAACGATCGCCTGTCGCGCACTCCCTTCGGCTCGGCCGAGGCGGGCGTGCTGGAGAACTATCTGGACGTTTGCCTTTCCCTGCCCTGGAATAAGAGCACTAAGGACCGCGTCAACATCGCGGCAGCCAAGAAGATTTTGGACGCAGATCATGACGGCCTGGACAAGGTCAAGGAGCGTATTTTGGAATTCCTGGCTGTCAAGCAGCTCTCTCCCGATCTGAAAAATCAGATCATTTGCTTAGTCGGCCCTCCCGGTGTGGGCAAAACCTCGATCGCCGCATCGGTCGCCCGCGCCATGAAGCGCAAGTACGTACGCGTCTCTTTGGGCGGTGTGCGTGACGAGGCCGACATCCGCGGCCATCGCAAGACTTACATCGGCGCTATGCCCGGCAGAATCATCGACGCGGTCTCCCGCGCGGGTGTGCGCAATCCGCTCATTCTGCTTGACGAGATCGACAAGCTTTCGATCAGCGCGCACGGAGACCCCTCCTCTGCGCTGCTTGAGGTGCTGGATCCCGAGCAGAACAAATTCTTCCGCGACCACTTTGTGGAGCTTCCCTTCGACCTTTCGGACTGCCTGTTTATCGCAACGGCCAATACGCTGGAGACGGTACCGCGCCCCTTGATCGACCGCATGGAGATCATTGAGCTCAAAACCTATACCAAAAGCGAAAAGCGCAGCATTGCAAAGAACCACCTGATCGGCAAGCAGCTTAGCCGCCACGGACTCTCCAAACGCACGGTCAAAATCACCGATGCAGCCGTGGACGAGCTGATCGAATACTATACCCGTGAGGCGGGCGTGCGTAATCTGGAGCGCGCCATTGCAGAGCTTGCGCGCAAGGCAGCCAAGAGAATGATCGAGCAGGAATGCAA
>JAFQUG010000182.1 GCA_017408625.1 Clostridia bacterium
ACCAAAAAGCAGAGAGAGTACGGTATGCAGCTGCGTGAGAAGGAGAAGACCAAGAGATATTACGGCGTCCTCGAAAGACAGTTCGTCAACTACTTCGAGGAAGCAGACCGCCAGAAGGGCATGACCGGTGAGAACCTGATCTGCCTCTTGGAGCGTCGTCTGGACAACGTCGTATACAGAATGGGTATGGCCGCTTCCCGTAAGGAGGCTCGTCAGCTGGTTCTGCACGGTCACTTCACGCTCAACGGCAAGAACGTTAACATTCCCTCGCTGATCGTTAAAGCAGGCGACGTGATCTCCGTTAAGGAGTCCAGCCGCGCAAGCGTTAAGATCAAGGCACTGGCAGAGGATTTGGTTACCAAGTCTGCTCCCAAGTGGCTGGACGTTGATAAGAACGGTCTGTCCGTGAAGGTTGCAACGCTGCCTGCAAGAGACGACGTTGACTTTGACTTCAACGAGCAGCTCATCGTCGAGTTGTATTCCAAGTAATATCCACCGCGTCCTAAGGTTCGGTGGGCTTGGATCCCCGAACTGCGCGTGACGCAACAACGCAAACAAACTTTATTCGTTGGTTGCAAATTTTGAAATTTAGGAGGATTATTTGGAATGATTGAGAAGCCCAATATCACAACAGTCAACCTGAGTGATGATGGTAAGAAGGGCGAGTTCATTGTAGAGCCGCTGGAAAGAGGTTTTGGTACGACGCTGGGTAACTCCCTGAGAAGAGTTCTTCTGAGCTCTCTTCCCGGTGTTGCTGTGACCAGCATCAAAATCGACGGCGTTCTCCATGAGTTTTCTACCATCCCCGGTGTGATTGAAGACGTAACTGAAATTGTTTTGAACGTAAAGGGTATTGTTGCTAAGCTGCATTGCCAGGGCCCTAAGACCGTCGTGATCGACGTCGTAGGCGAGTGCAACGTAACGGCTGGCGACATCAAGGCGGATTCCGATCTGGAGGTGCTCAATCCCGAGCATCATATCTGCACCGTTGGCGAGAACGATCGCTTCTACATGGAGCTGACCTTCGAAGCCGGCCGCGGATACATCTCGCAGGAGCGCAACAAGCAGATCCGTAATTCCACCCTTGGTGCAACCAGCGCCCCCATCGGAACGATTTACACGGATTCTATTTATACTCCGGTTTACAGCGTCAGCTACACGGTCGATAATACCCGCGTTGGTACGATCAGTGATTACGACAAGCTGACCTTGGAGGTCGAGACCAACGGTACGATCTCCGCAAGAGAAGCGATTTCGCTTGGCGCCAAGATTCTCAACGAGCATCTCAACTTGTTTGTCGAGTTGTCTGACGAGGCAAAGAAGATGGATATCATGGTAGAGAGTAAGGAAACCAAAAAGGAAAAGGTCCTTGAGATGACCATTGAGGAGCTTGACATGTCTGTTCGTAGCTTCAACTGTCTGAAGCGCGCAGGCATTGATACGGTGGAAGATCTGACCAACCGTACCGAAGAGGACATGATTAAGGTCCGTAACCTCGGTAAGAAATCGCTGGAAGAAGTCATTCAGAAATTGCATTCGCTGGGTCTTGATCTCAAGAGAGAAGAAGAATAAGCGAAGCGCATAAACTATAGGATAGCAGAGAAGGAGGGGTTTACAATGCCCGGAACCAGAAAACTTGGCAGACCGACTGCCCATAGAATGGCAATGCTGCGCGGTCTGGTCACCCTGCTGCTTGAGAACGGTCAGGTCGAGACGACTCTCACCAGAGCAAAAGAAGTTCGTTCTCTCGCAGAGAAAATGATTACACTCGGCAAGAAAAATACGCTTGCTTCCCGCCGTGCTGCCTTTGCATTCATTACCAAGAGAGCTGTCGTGTCGAAGCTGTTTGACGAGATCGCTCCCAAGTATGCAGAGCGTCAGGGTGGTTACACCCAGATCTTCAAGATTGGTCCCCGCCGCGGTGATGCTGCCGAAATGGCCATCATTAAGCTGATCGAAGACTAATTTTAAGATTGGTAAAACAAACGAACAGTCGCAGAATTTTCTGCGGCTGTTCGTTTTTTATATGACGTTATGAAAACTGCGCCAGATTTTGCAAAAGCGCCGCGATTTCTTGCTGAGATTTGGCAGTGCGCGCCAGGGCGATCAATCGATCCCGTCCTGCGTCGGACAACTTGGCGTAATCCTGCATGGCGTGCATATTCCGGGCAAGCGCAAGCATCAGAGGGCGGGGAAGGGGCGTCGAGGATTCCGGTGAGTGGTTGGTTTGATAATTCATGGTAGCGTACCTCCGTTTCTATAGTATGCGCCGGAAACGAAAGATCATTCCAACCGAGCAAGGACGAGTTTTGACGAGAAAGAATGTAAATTTTTTAACGAATTGTCTTATTTTAGCGTAAATCTCTTGCAAACGTGAGGATTTTCATGTATAATAGGAGTGTTAGGCTTTTTATGGCGAATACTAATAAATATATATTAAAATATCCCGACAGGCGAAATCGCACCGTGCCGAGATCAAAAGAAAGGATTTATCATGTCAGAATGTACCCATGATTGCTCGACCTGCTCGAGCAACTGCTCTTCCCGTAAAGAAGCGCAATCTCTGATCGCTCCCTTGTGTGAGCTTAGCAACGTCAAACACGTCATCGGCGTCGTCAGCGGAAAGGGCGGCGTTGGTAAGTCGCTGGTCACCTCCATGCTGGCCGTCAATATGCAGCGCGAGGGCTATAAGGTCGGTATTTTGGATGCCGACATCACCGGCCCTTCGATCCCGAAGGCGTTCGGTCTGAAAAAGCCGGTCGAAGGCGACGGACAGTATATGATTCCTCCCTCCACCACGACGGGCATCGATATCATGTCGGCCAATCTTTTGCTGGACGATGACGAAAAGCCGGTCATCTGGCGCGGATCTCTCATTGCCGGCACCGTCAAGCAGTTCTGGAGCGATACCATCTGGAACGACATCGACTACTTGTTCGTTGACTGCCCTCCCGGAACGGGCGACGTTCCGCTGACCGTCTTCCAGTCCATCCCGCTGGACGGCATTGTCATCGTCACCAGCCCTCAGGAGCTGGTTTCCATGATCGTGGCCAAGGCCGCCAACATGGCGAAAATGATGAACGTACCTGTGCTTGGCTTGGTTGAAAACCACAGCTACGTCAAGTGCCCCGATTGCGGCAAGGAAATTCACATTTTCGGCGAGAGCCACATCGAC